>NZ_JBXAPG010000002.1:0-261488 GCF_058803765.1 Burkholderia sp. GW821-FHT14F03 | reverse complement strand
CCCCCCCCAACCCCCCCCCCGCGGCCTCGTCGCGGCGGCCCTGCTCGGGCCGCTCGCGGTGCTGCTGCCGATCGCGTTCACCGTCTATCGCGCGGCGGGCCTCGGCGCCGACGACGCGGCCGAGCTGCTGTTCCGGCCGCTCGTCGCCGAGCTGCTCGCCAACACGCTGCTGATCACGCTCGCGACCACGCTCGTCTGCGCCGTGCTCGGCACCGCGGCCGCCTGGTTCGTCGAGCGCACGCACCTGCCCGGCCGGACCCTGTGGGCCGCGCTCGCGGCGGCGCCGCTCGCCGTGCCGCCGTTCATCACGAGCTACGCCTGGGTCTCGCTGAGCCTCGACCTGCAGGACTTCCTCGGCGCGCTGCTCGTGCTCGCGTCGTCCTACTTCCCGCTCGTCTACCTGCCCGTCGCCGCCGCGCTGCGCGGCCTCGATCCGGCGCTGGAAGAGAGCGCGCGCACGCTCGGCTGCAATCCGCGCCAGATCTTCCTGCGCGTCGTGCTGCCGCAGCTGCGCCCCGCGCTGCTCGGCGGCATGCTGCTCGTCGCGCTCGGCGTGCTGTCCGAGTTCGGCGCGTTCACGCTGCTGCGCTTTCGCACCTTCACGACCGAGATCTACGCCGAGTACCGCATCGAATTCGACGGCGGCGGCGCATCGCTGCTCGGCTGCCTGCTGATCCTGCTGTGCCTCGTCTGTCTCGTGCTCGAATTCCGCGTGCGCGGCCGCGCGCGCTACGACCTCACGCATCGCGGCGCCCGCCGCGCCGCCGTGCGCTACGAACTGGGCGCGTGGCGCTGGCTCGCGGTCGCCGGCTACGCGGCGCTCGCCGTCGCGACGCTCGGCGTGCCGCTCGCGATGATCGGCTACTGGCTCACCCAGCAGGGCGCCGCCGCCGTGACGCCGGCCGATGTATCGCCGCAGCTGCTGTGGGACGCGACCGTCGCCTCGGCCGGCCTCGGGCTCACGGCCGCCGCGCTCACCACCGTCGTCGCGCTGCCGCTCGCGTTCGTGCTGGTCCGCTATCCGAGCCGCATCGCGACCGTGCTCGAACGCATCGTGTTCACCGCGCAGGGCATGCCCGGCCTCGTGATCGCGCTCGCCATCGTGTCGCTCACGGTACGCTTCCTGCAGCCGCTCTACCAGAGCGCGCCGATGCTGATCGTCGCGTACGCGATCCTGTTCCTGCCGCTCGCGCTCGTCAGCGTGCGCGCGGCCATCGCGCAGGCGCAGGCGCGCCTCGAAGAAACCGCGCGCTCGCTCGGGCTGTCGTGGGCGCAGACCGCGTGGCGCGTCCTGGTGCCGCTCGCCGGCCCCGGGCTCGGCGCGGCCGCGACGATGGTGTTCATCTCGGTCGTCACCGAACTCAACGCGACCCTGCTGCTTTCCCCGATCGGCACCCACACGCTCGCCACCCAGGTGTGGAGCGACACCTCGACGCTCGCGTTCGCGGCCGCCGCCCCCTATGCCGCGCTCCTCGTCGCGCTGTCGCTCGCCGGCTCCGCGCTGCTGTTCGTGCTGCTCGGCCGCTCGTCGGTGCGCGCCACGGCCGCGCGCGGCGATTGACGCCCCGTTTCCGGTTTCCATCATGAGTGAAATTCGCATCCACGGCGTACACAAGTCGTTCGACGGCCATCCGGTGCTGCACGGCATCGACCTGACCGTGCGGCGCGGCGCGCTGCTCGCGCTGCTCGGCCCGTCCGGCAGCGGCAAGACCACGCTGCTGCGCATCCTGTGCGGCTTCGAGCGCGCCGAGCAAGGCACCGTCGACATCGACGGACGGCGCGTCGCCGGGCCGGACCTGCACGTGGCGCCCGAAGCCCGGCGCATCGGCTACGTGCCGCAGGAAGGCGCGCTGTTCCCGCATCTGTCGGTCGCCGACAACATCACGTTCGGGCTGCCGCGCACGCAGCGCCGCGCGCAGCATCGCGTCGTCGAGCTGCTCGAAATGGTCGGCCTGCCCGCCGACTGCGCGCGGCGCGCGCCGCAGCAGCTGTCGGGCGGCCAGCAGCAGCGCGTCGCCCTGGCGCGTGCGCTCGCGCCCGCGCCGTCGGTCGTGATCCTCGACGAACCGTTCTCGTCGCTCGATACGTCGCTGCGCGTCGAGACCCGCGCGGCCGTGGTCGATGCGCTCGCGGCCGCGAACGCGACCGCGGTGCTCGTCACGCACGACCAGCCGGAGGCGCTGTCGCTCGGCGACGAAGTCGCGGTGCTGTGGCGCGGGCGGCTGTTGCAGACCGCGCGCCCCGAAACCTTGTATCGGCAGCCGGCCACGCGCGAGCTTGCCTCGTTCGTCGGCGACGCGGTGCTGCTGCGCGGCAGCGCGCGCCACGGCCGCATCGACTGCGCGCTCGGCAGCCTGCCGCTGCACGTCCCGCTGCACGACGGCCCCGCCGACGCGATGCTGCGGCCCGAGCAGATCCGCGTGCAGCCCGCGCACGCGCCGCGCGACGACGCCGCGCAATGGCGCGAGGCGCTTGTGCTCGACACCTCGTTCGGCGGCCAGGATGCCCTCGTGTTCGCGCAGCTCGTCGACGATCCGGAGGTCCGGCTGCGCGTGCGCGTGCCCGGCTATCGCTGCCCGTCGCCGGGCGAACGGATCGCGCTCGCGGTCGACGGCGACGTGATGGGTTACGCCGGCTGAGCCGGCGGGCGGCCGAAGGCCGTCCGGGCGCGGCGTCAATCCGCCCGCTCCTGTCCGTGCGCCGTGCGCCCCATCCGACCTGCGCGGCGTGCCCGCACGCCTGCTTGAACCACCACGCCATCCCGCCACCCTCACGCATGTTTAGCAGGTCATAGCATCCTGTTTATCCGCGCGACTCCCGCCTTCCCCGCAATCCTCACTCCATCCGCCATATCGGCCGCGTCTCCCCGCGCCCGCCGCCAAAATTATTATTGTCCGCTGTTCCATTACGAAAAATTACACCGTATATTCATCATCGGTGTCACGTCGCTGGTCGCACCCCGCTACCCGGAGTCAGACAAGCCGCACCTGTCTCACGACGGTCGTCGCGCGTTCTATTCATTTCGAACAACTATGTAATTACGCTATTCAACAAGCCGTACCGATGTGCTGTGCGTTCCACGTTTTTAGTTTCGGGCGGTAAACAACACTCAATCCTGCGCCGCCCGGATCAATCACAATCCAATCGAGGGATACGATGGGCCACCTCCGCAAGCGCATGGCGTTGCCACGCACGCTCCTGAAACTGTCTCCGCTGTTCGCGGCGCTCGCACTCACCGCCTGCGGCGGCGACGACAGCCCCGCGCCGTCCGCCTCCGCCAATGCCGGCGCGAGCGCCGCCGCGCAAGCCTCGGTGATGGCCGGCCGCGCGGCCGCCGCCCCCGACGGCCTCTACATCAGCGAAGTCGCGGGCAACTTCCGCCAGGACAAGGACTACGACGCGGGCACCGCGTCGAACAGCGTCGCGTGGGTCGAGCTGTACAACCAGCAGAACGTCGCCGTGAACCTCAAGGGCTACGTCCTGCGCACGGGCGGCATCAAGCTCGCGGATCCGTCGTCGGTCAGCGCGTCGGTCAACTATGCGCTGCCCGACCTCGTGATTCCGGCGAACGGCTACGTGGTGATCGCCGGCCGCAAGTCGCCGTACCTGAAGAACGCCACCGCGATCGACAAGAGCAAGGCCGTGTACGTGCTCGATGCGAGCGGCGTCTATCTGCCGTACTGGAACAACAGCGGCGGCTTCGTCGAGCTGCAGGCGGCCAAGACCGCGAAGCAGCCGGCCCGCACCGTGGACTTCGTGCGCTTCGGGTCGAGCAACACCGCGCCGCTCACCGCGAACTTCTGGGTCGGCGCGAACGTGCCGGCCTTCGCGACGCCGCCCGCCACCTATGTCGGCAACCAGTCGCTCGATCCGCTCGACACCCACGATCAATCGATCGTCCGGCTCAGCGCCCAGTTCGCCGCCACCCGCAGCCGCACCGACTGGACCCTCGTCGACTTCCCGACGCCCGGCGGCCCGAACGACGTCGCGGCGGGCGTCGTCGACAGCGACCACGACGGCATCCCCGACACCGCGAAAACGCCGGGCGGCACCTACGCCGGCCTCGATCTCTATGCGATGGGCGCGCGTCCGGGCCAGAAGGACATGTTCATCCAGGTCGACTACATGGGCGACGACGCCCGCGCGGCCACCCAGGACCCGGCGCGCCAGTTGCAGGCGGCGGCGCTCGCGAAGATGGTCGACGCGTTCGCGCCGCATCGCATCGCGGTGCACTTCGACGCCGGCACGCGCTTCTCGCCCAAGGTCGATCCCGCGCACTACAACCTCGACGGCACGAGCCATCAGCGCACGTTCAACGCGTGCGCGCAGATCACTCGGCCGACCGTCGGCGCGGGCTGCAAGTCGCTCTACGAGTACTACAGCCAGTCGGTCGATCCGCGCCGGCGCGCGTTCTTCCGCTACGGCCTGTTCGCGTCGTCGCAGAACACGGACGGCAGCGAAGGCTCGTCGGGCGTCTCCGAACTGCCCGGCAACAAGGTGCTCGTGACGCTGAAAGGCTTCCTCGGCGACAAGCTGAGCCCCGCCGGCGAGACGATGCGCGTGAACTTCCAGGCAGCGACCCTGATGCACGAGTTCGGCCACAGCCTCGGCCTGCGACACGGCGGCGACGAGCTGGCGGTCAACTACAAGCCGAACTACCTGAGCATCATGAACTACCTGTACCAGCTGTCGGGCGTGCCCACCGACGGCACCGGAACCGATGCGGTCGAACGTTATTACTACTATCAGAACGACTGGAAAGGCATCGTGGTGCCCGACACCCGCACGCCCAATGCCACCTTCGTCGCGTACAAGTATCCGGCCGCGGTCGTGCCGCACGGTCCGACTCAGGACAGCTTCCGGATCGACTACTCCGACGGCAGCAGCGCGAACCTCGACGAAGGCGCGCTCAGCGAGGCGGCGTATGTCGGGCGCGGCGCGGGCACGAGTCCCACCGCGTTCGGCGACTGGAACCTCGACGGCGTGAAGCAGGCGGCGCCGTACGCCTTGTCGTTGACCGGGCAGAGCGACAATTTCGGACGCACGATCTACGCGCGGCTGCATGACTTCGACGACTGGGCGCATCTGGCGCTGGTGACGGGCAAGAACTACAACCTGGTCGGGATCGCGCAAAGCTACGGCGTCGGCGGGTATCAGCCGCCGCTCATCAAGCGCAGCCAGATCCAGGTCGAGGAAGCGCCGCCGGTCGCCGTGCTCGAGCGTCTGCGGCAGGCGAGCGCGCAATGACGATGCGCGCCGCATGCTTGCGTGCGGCGGCGGCGCTCGCACTCGCGCTGGCGGGGCCGGCGGCGGGCGCCGCCGCGCCGCTCGTGATCGAGGGGGTCACGCCGCGCGCGTCCGGCGCGACGGCCGAGACGCTGGTGCGCGACTTCCGGCTCGACGCGGACGGCGCGCTGCAGTTCCGCCTCGGCGCCAGGCCGGTGCGGATCGCACCGTGGCCGGCGCGCCTGCCGAAACGGCTCGATCCGCAATATGCGGCCGCGTGGTCGATCACGCATCCGGCCGGCCCGATGCGGGTCGTGACGCTGCGCGACACCCACGACGATGCACCGTGGCTGCGTCTCACCGCGGGCGGCGGCGAACACGCCACGCTGCTGCCGGGCACGCAGGTCGGCCGGATCAAGCGGGGCTTCGTGTATCTGCTGATGCATGACGCGCCGCTGCGCGTCGAACCGGATCAACCCGTGCGGCTGACCGACGAGGTCGCGCATCGCTGCTGGCAATTCGTGCTGCTCGGCACGTCGGTACCCGGCGGCGGCGCGCAGGTCGAGGCGGAGCCGCGCGCGGACTGGTATGTGCGGCGCGTCGAATGCGCGCCGTGAGGCGGCGTCGGTCGTGCGGCCCGCGGCCCGCGCGGGCCGCGCGCTCACTCAGCGCAACAGGCCGTAGGACTGCGGACGGCGCAGGCCGTCGATGCTGATCGCCCCCGCGCCCGTCACGTACAGCAGCAGGAAGCCGCCGGCGATCGCAACGTTCTTCCAGAAGTGGATCACCATGTCGTGCTGAACGGCGGCATCCGTCGCGTCCCAGAAGTTGTGGCCGATCATCGCGGTCGCGATCGTGTAGGCCGCGAGCGCGAGCGCCAGCGGCTTCACGCGGTAGCCGACGATCAGCAGCAGCGCGCCCAGCGATTCGATCGCGACCACGGCGGGCGCGGTCACCTGAAGGAAGGGCACGCCCAGGCCGCGCAGATAGCCGACGAACTCGGCGTATCCGAGCAGCTTCATCGCCCCGCCCCAGAGGAACAGCGTGGCGAGCAGCAGCCGCCCGATCAAGATGACGCCGGAATCGACGGAACGCGTCATGTCTCACCTCCTGATGAATTAGCGATGCAGGCGCGTGACCTGCATGGTCAATCCGCCAGAATAGGAGGTCTCGGGCAGGGCTCCAAGAAAAAGGTTGTAGCAAAAAGTTGCGAGTGGCGGCCGGCGCGGCGCGGTCGAGCGAAGTTATCGAGCAAATTCAGCGCGTTAAGCGCCCGGCGCGGCATCGGTCGCGCTGCTTCGATCACCTTACTGTGTCGTCAAGCGGGAGCGGGCCAGGGGAGGTTCGCGCGGGTGGAAGGATCGGGCGGGACGCTAAGGGCGGGGCAGCGCAGCATCGCGCTCAGGAATGGGCGCCGCCTGCCGCCGCTTCGATCTCGGCCGTATCCCAGCGGCCGCGGCGCATGGCCTCGGCCAGCATGCCGAGCGTCAGCGGGACGCGCGGCGGCGCGCGGTGCCGCTTCGAAAATACGCCGAGCACCGATCCGACGACATCCCAGCTGTCCGGGCCGAAGTATCGGTTGTACGGGAAGCCTTGCGCCGCGACGCCGAACGTCTCGGCCCATCCGTCGATGAACTCGACCGCATCGACACCCGTCAGCCGCAAGTCCTCTTCGAGCCGGCTGTCCGGCGTCAGCGTCAACGCCCCGCCGAACAGCGGCCTGCCCAGCGCCTCGCGAGCGAAAGCTTCGAGTTGATCCCAGGTCGGGACGTCGGTCATCACGGCCGCCTCCTCACTCCGCCGGCTGCAGCAACACCCCTTTCTTGAACAGGAAGCAGCCATACCCGCGCCCCTCGCCCGTCACGATCACCGCATACGCGTGCTTCGCGCGCTCGTAGAACGCAAAACGCTCGACGCCGACGAGCGGCACCGCACGCCCTTCCGCACGGTCGATCTCCACCTGCGCCTCGCGCTGCACGGGCGGAACGTCGTCGGGATGCCCCACCACTTCCATGCGCGCGGCGGGCGCGTCCACGAACGTATCGAGCGGCATCACCGACAGCACGGCGCGCACCACGCGCGCGGTATCCGCGCCGTCGAGCCGCAACGGCTTGCCGACCACGGTGCCGCGCGCCACCGCCTCGGCCGGGAAATTGGCGTCGCAGATCACGAGATCGTCGCCGTGCCCCATCGCACGCAGCGCGTGCAGGATGTCGGCGTTCAACAGCGGATCGAGATTCTTCAGCATCGATGCTTCTCCAATCAGGTAGCGACGAAAAGGCGTAACGCTATCACAAGGATGTCATCCGGCCGCGGGCCGTCCGCCTACGAAGCTGTTGCGAAATTACGGATTAGGTCTATTACTTTTTCGAGGGGGAAATCCCTGACCTGCTTTGCCTGCCACGAAGCGATACACAAAGAATTGATAAACGACGAGCCGTGGTCACTCATCGAACCTTTGCAGCCGAAGCAAGCGCCGCAGAACCGCCGATACGCGGGCCGCAAGCCAATGCCAATCAGGAGATTTACCTCAACTCCGGTGGCGCCTATATCCGTATTGCAAATGGCGATATCCAGATCCACGCACCCGGCAAGATTGATATCAAGGGCGCGACGCACAGTTTCGATGGTCCGACCGCGCGAGGCTATGTGCTTCCTGGCTTACCCCATACTGGCGACACGCTGCGATATCACGAACAGTTCCGCTTGGTCGATGAGAATGGTGAGGAGGTGTTGGCTCACACACGCTATGAAATCGAAAGCGAGTCTGGGAAGACGTGGAGTGGGTTCAGCGACGCCGAAGGACTCACCCAGCACATCTATACCGATCAGCCCGAGTCGCTTTCGCTCACGGTGTACAAGGAGATCGACGATGACAGCACTAAAGAAGAAGCGTAAAACCGCGCCCCGCCACGTGAAGCATGCGTCGACGACCGGATCTGATCAAAAGTCGCTGGTGAAAGCCGTGGTGCGGAGCGACGTTGGCGAGTGGGTACGTCCCGCGACAGGCGACAAGTTCGTGATCGATGAAGCGCCAAAATTTCCCGTGGTGACGTTCGAGTTCAAAACTGACCAACCGCCACCGTATCAATGGAAGTGGAGCGTGACATGGGATGCCCAAGTAAGTGGAGCGCGGGAGTCCGCGAAACGCGGCGCGAAGCTCAAAACCTTTTCGGATACTGGCTCATTCTCCAGCAATGACAAGAGCTGGATTGCGGATCTCGACGGAAAGATCCTGGGCGGGAAGCTAGTGGTCCAGGTTTCCGCAGGGGCTGAGGAATTTAGGCGCACCGTGTTTATTGTCGGTACCAATCCCAGTAAGGATGCCGTTCTGGAATTCCTGAAGACGCAGCAGAATGCTGTTGGGTTTGATCGCGTTATCAACCGGGAAAGCCACTACAAGAACTTCATAAATGCAGACAACGAGCCGGTTGTCGCATTCGATAACGGATATGGTATGACGCAGATGACGAACCCCGCGCCTACCTACGAACAGGCCTGGAACTGGAAAGAAAATATCAAAGTCGGCATCAAGCTTTATCAGGAAAAGCAGGGGTATGCCAAGGGAGACTTGTCGGGACATCCATATACTGATGACCAACTGATTCGAGCGACGTTCTCTCGCTGGAATGGCAGCGTCTACTACCGGTGGGACGAAGCATCGAACGCGTGGGTGCCGAACGGGACGATCATGTGCGATCCCGACACCGGGAATATTGGCTGGGATATGTCGAAGGACGCAAACGCAGGCAAGACTGTGGAAGAATTGCACAAGCGAGACAAGGACACGTACAAGCAAGGGAAGTCCGGCCGCTCCGATGAACACGTTTGGATTTACTCTGGTATCTGTTATGCAGACCACATGTCAAACAATTAAGGTGGTGATGTGTGCAGCGATTGTTGGCACTTTCAACTCCGTCGCGGCCGGACAAACGCCGGCACCGCAGTTTGTTCAGCTAAGCGCAGGACCGATTTTGCAGGAAAAAGCGCACCGGCTGGTCATGACTGACGCAAGACATGGCAAGCTACTGACGCTTACCGTTCCTGCGGAGCTGCGTCGTGCATTGATGTCGTCATCAAGTATCACATTTCCCGCAGCTCAGGCCGCCGTGATCGATGGTCAGGAATTCGTCATGGTTGTGGTCAATCAATCGTCCAGCGACAATCCAATCGGCTACTGTGGAGCAGGTGAGGAAGGTACGCTTTATGTGCTTCGCCTAAATGGCAATCGGGCAGAACAAGCGTATTCGACACTCGTACAGAGCTGCCTCAAGAATATCGATTTGTTCACCGATTCAGGAAACAAGTCCCCCTACCTTGCGATCACATGGACGGAAGATGGTGGTGGCTTCCAGATTCACTGGTTGAACTACACCAGACCGGCGCCGCTCACACGCATATATCACTACAAGAGCGGTACATTCGTCGCCGATCAATAGCTTCTCAATTTTGTCGAGAGCGTTGATGCTGGCGGCAAGACGGACGCTTGCCGATCATCGCCTTTAACCTGAGTGCGCATGTTCTATGCCCAAATACGATGCCTGTCAGCACCGCTCGGTCTGGCGTTGACTTGCGGCCCGCATACCGGCGGTTCTACGGCGTTTGCTTCGGCTGCAAAGGTTCGATGAGTAGCCACGGCTCGTCGTCTATCAATTCTTTGTGCATCGCTTCCTGGCAGGCAAAACAGGTCAGGGACTTTTCCCCTCGAAAAAGTAACGGACCTAATCCGTAATTTCGCAACAGCTTCTAAGCCGTGCTGTGAATGACGCGCAGCGTCTTGCTGGTGATCCGCGTCTCGTGCGGATAGCCGAACGCATTGTTCACGTAGCGCACGCCGTCGATCTGCACATCGCGATTGACGTGGCTGTGGCCGTACACGTGGATATCCGAGCCGATCGCCCGCACCAGCTGCTCGATCCGCGCACTGCCCAGCACCGGGTAGAGCATGCGCTTTCCAGGCGGGATGTACGCCGGCATCACGTCGATGCGCGGCAGGAAATGCGAGAACGACAGCGTCAGGTCGCCGCCCAGCCGCTCCGGCAGCACGTTCCGGCCCAGGAAGTAGTCGGCGATGTCGACATCCGCCCAACCCTCGGGCCAGCGGCACGCGTGGAAATCCATCCATGCGTCGCGCAGCGCCGGACCCGGCGCCCCGAAGCTGCCGTCGTACCAGCCGAGCAGCGGCACGATCGCGACGCCCTCGACCACCTCGGCGCGCAGCATCGCTCCACTGTCCTCGGCCGCGCGCATCACCGCCACGAACTTGTCGAGCGAGGTGACGGAGGCGGCATCGCGCGCGACCCACAGATCGTGATTGCCCGGCACGAAGAACACCTTGCGGAAACGCTGCGCAAGCTGCTCCAGGCACCATTGCAGCTGCGCGAGCGAATCGGTCAGATCGCCCGCCAGGATCAGCACGTCCTGCCGGTAGTCGCTGCGCGACAGCGCCGCCACCCAGCGGGCATTGGCCTCGAAATCGACATGCAGGTCGGACAACGCGAACAGGCGCATGATGGCGGGCTTTCCACGGAGACAGGACGGGATCGACGCGGACGCGCGCGGAACGGCGTCGCATGGGGCGCAGCGTAGCATGACGGCGCGCGCGGCGTCGGGCGCGACGCGCGCGGCCGGCCCCGCGCCCGCGTCACGGCAAACGCATCTGCCGGTGATAAATTGGCGACTTCGCCATGCGCACCGGGAGCCGTCATGCCGCCGTCAACGGGAACGTCGTGGAGTGCGCTCGAGATCGTCCGGCTGGCCGTCGACATCCTGACGCCGCTGTCGGTCACCGCGCTCGGCTGGCTGATCAGCCGGCGCCTGAAGCGGCTCGAACTCGTGCAATGGACCAACCAGAAGCTGATCGAGAAGCGGCTCGACATCTACGACCGGATCGCGCCGCTGCTCAACCGGCTGCTGTGCTTCTACACCTGGGTCGGCGACTGGAAGGACATCACCCCCGACGAGGTGATCCGCACCAAGCGCGAGCTGGACAAGACCTTGCATCTCTACCGCCATCTGTTCGACGACGGCGTCTATCTCGCGTATCAGGACTTCATGCGCGCGCTGTTCGAGACGCACGCGGGCGCGGGACTCGACGCGAAGATCCGCTCGCACATCGAAAGCCCCGACGGCGATCGCGCGCGGCACGGCAGCCATGCGTGGCAAGCCGCCTGGGCACAGCGCTTCTCGACCGCCGACGTGGCCGACCGCGCTGAAGTGCGGCGCTTGTATCTGCGGATCATGACGACGCTGCGCGCGGCCCTCGGCGCCGATCGCTGACGCCGCGCCCGAGCCTCGCCGCGCGGCTCAACGCAACGACGCCCGCAGCGTCGCCTCGATATCCGCGAAGCCGGGCCGACGCGACGGCTCGATGTCGAGGCAGGCCGCCGCGAGCGCGCGGAGTTCGTCCGCGTCGCCGGCGCGCTCCGCCAGTTCTTCCAGCAGGCAGCCGAACGCCCGCACCTCCAGGCGCTGCAACGCCTGCGCATGCGCCGCGTCGTGCACGTCGTACAGCGACGCCGCGCCGAAGTCGCCCAGCAACACCGGCCCCGCGCCGCCATGCAGGATGTTGTGCGCATAGAGGTCGCCGTGCATGATGCCGCGCGCATGCAAGCGGCAGGCCGCCGAGGCGATGCCGTGCGCGAGCCGCAGCGCCGACGCCGCGTCGAGGCGCAGCGCCGGCGCATAGATGTCGCGCGTGCACGATGCCAGGCTCGGCGGCCCGGCCAGGTTCACGAACGCGGGATCGATCAGCGCCATGACGAGCCCCTGGGCCCCCTCCGGGTGGCCGCTTACCCTGCCGATCACCGGAATCAGGTTCGGGTGCGGGCCGGCATGAAGGCAGGCGGCCATCTCGCGGTCCGGCAAGCCGTCGCTCGTCACCGCCCCCTTGAACAGCTTCACGGCTACCGGTTGCGCGCCCCCCTCGGGCGTGCGCCACACAGCCCGGTGGATGATGCCCGAGGCGCCTTCTCCGAGCTTCTCGTCGAGCGACAGCGTGTTCCAGTCGATCTCGGCGACCGTCGTGTCCGCGGCCGCGGCAGCCTCCTGTTCCGCGCAGAAGGGATTGCCCGCATACGCGAGCCAGGCAAGCCGGGGCAGGCGCAACAGCCATTCGGGCAGGGCTTCCAGCTGATTCACCGCGAGCCGCACGAGTTCGAGCCGCTCGCAGGCGGCCAGTTCGGCGGGCAATGCGCGCAGGCGGTTGCCCGCCAGCATCAGCTTCTGCAACGGCGCACAGCGACCGATCCCGGCAGGCAGCCGGTCGAGCGCGTTGTCGGTCAGGATCAACCAGCGCAACGCGGGCGGCAACGCGCCGCCCGGCACGGTGTCGATCCGGTTCGCCTTGAAGCCGATCATCTCCAGTTGCGGGCAGTCGCCCAGCACCTCGGGCAGCACGGTAAAGCGATTGTCGGAGGCGAACAGGATGCGCAGGCGGCTCAGCCGCGGCAAATCGTCGGGCAACGACGACAAGGCATTGCCCGACAGATCGAGCACTTCCAGCGTCTCGGCGAGATCGAATATCTCGCGCGGAAACTCGGTCAGGCCGCAAGCAAGCTTGAGTCGCCGGGCGCCTTTGAGTTGCCCGCGCTGCAGTTGTTCGAGGGAAGTCGTCACAGTGGATGCCGGGTTCGGGTGCTGCTGTCGGGTTGGTCGTCGTTTCGTGCCGTTTCGCGCGCATTTTACCCGGATCGCCGCCGCTCCGGCCGTCGCTTCGGCGCGCCTCTTTACGACCTTTTTACTTGCCGGCGGAGGCGGAATCTCTAGAATATTCCGAACTTCAGCATGTGTATGCCGCTGCCATGAAAAGCCGATGTCGTCGACCGTCAGCCCCTCTCTCCGCCTGATCGGCAGGACCTCCGCGCGCCGCTGTTCTTGATCGCCGTCCTGCCCGCAGGCAGACGGTGCCCGCTGCAAACCCTCCGTGCACCTTGTTTCGACCCGACCCGAGCGGCGATTCGTTCACGCTCGGCACGTCGCGCGTCGCCGACGCATGTCCGCGAGGCCGTCGCGCGACCTCTTCTGGAAAGGAAGTGTGGTGATGAAAACGATCGAACTCCATCGCGCGCCGGACGGCGCGCGGTATCTGAGCGCGCATGAAATGGCGGCGCTCGTGCTGCTGCGCCACGCGCCGATCGACTCGCGCATCGACAACCCCGACGTGATCGCGCTGCTGGAAGCCGGGCTCGTCGAGCTGAGCCATGCGGCCGGCGACGACGTCCAGTTCGCGATCACGCAGGAAGGGCGCGCCGTGCTCCAGGCCTTGGGCGCATTGGACGAACGGCGCTGAGGGAAGTCGACGGGGTTTTTCCGTTTCCCGATTCCGCTCGAATATTTAGGCATACCTATTTTTGCATCGTCATCAAAGCTGCAACGTGTCATCACAACGAGGTCCATCATGTTTGAAATGAACAAGAACTACTCCCGCGAAGCCATCCATCGCGCGTGCGGCGGCAGCAAGCAGGCATTCCTGCCGACCAGGAACGGCAAGGTGGTCGCCGCCTGCCTGAGCCCCGCGCTGAATCCGCAGGCGCCCGACGTGATCATCTGCGACGGCGCGGCCGCGGCGCGCGCGGCCGGCAGAACCCTCGCGCGGCAAGGCGGCGCGATCCCGGTCTTCATCAAGCTCGAAGTCGACCTGTTCCGCTATGTCGGCGAATTCGCGGTCGGCGAATCCCTGACCGCGCCGCTCGACTGCGCACCCTATATCCGTCACAGCGGCTTCACGATCGGGCAGGTGTCGCGCGTGATCAAGATGGTGCGCGGCTGACGCACGCCCGGTTGCCGCAGGCAGCGCGTCGGGCGCGCCAAGAGGCGAACGCATCCGACGCGCCGCGACAGGGCGGCACTCGCTGCGGCAGGGCGCGGCGGGTAAACTGTTCGCTCCGCCCCTCCCCGGCGCCCGCCATGCACGACACCCGCCTCCACCCCGTTCCGATCGGCGCCGCCTTCAAGCGCTGGCGTCGGCTGCATCGGATCAAGCAGGCGCACGCGGCCGCGCTGTTCGGCGTCGCGCAATCGACCATCTCGCGCTGGGAAAGCGGCCTTCACGACATGGAGCCCGCCGAGCGCGCGCGCGTCGAACACGTGTTGTCCGCCCGGCTCGACGCCCCCGCCGATCACGCGCTCGCGCGCCTCGTCCGGGAGAGCCCGCGCCCGGTCCACCTCGTCTGCGATCTCACGCATCGCCTGCTCGCGTGTTCGCCCACGCGCGCGGCCGAGTTCGGCGCGCCGCTCGCCGATCTGCTCGGCCGCTCGCTGTGGCGCTACGCCACGCCCGAGATCATGGGCCAGGAAGCCGCGCTCGATACGCTGGGATGGCGCGACAGCCTCGCGCCGCCGGCGCTGGAATTCGCGACGGGCGTGAACGGCTCGGCGATCGTGCCGATCCATGCGGGCCGTTGCCGCTGGACCCGCATGACGCTCGCCGACGGCACCTCGGCCCGCCTCGTCGAGACGCTGCGGCCGGCCGCGCATATTTCATGCGTGGACGCCGCGCGCGGCATTCCCTAGGATTGAAGTCCGGCCCGGCGCGCCACCACCTTTGGACTCCTGCATGGACCTCGACACCCTCAAGGGACGCCTCGCCTTCCTGCGCGAGGCGGAACGACTCAAGGACGTACTCCGCAGCGGCCACACCTCGTCCGGCCGCCCCGAAAGCACGGCCGAGCACAGCTGGCGTCTGTGCCTGATGGCGCTCGTGTTCAGCGACGCGCTCGACGGCGTCGATCCGCTGCGGATGCTCGGCATGTGCGTCGTGCACGATCTGGGCGAGGCGATCCACGGCGACATCCCCGCGACGGAGCAGCATGCGCATCCGGACAAAAGCGCGCGCGAGCGGCAGGACCTGCTGCATCTGAGCCGCGCGCTCGACGACGGCATGCGCGCGCGTCTCCTCGCGCTCTGGGATGACTACGAGCGCGCGGCCAGCCCCGAAGCGCGCGCGGTCAAGGCGTTCGACAAGCTGGAAACGATCCTGCAGCACGCGCAGGGCAAGAATCCCGACGATTTCGACTACGCGTTCAACCTCGCCTACGGGCGTCGGTACACGAGCGCCGCGCCCTTGTTCGAGGCGCTGCGCGCGCTCGTCGACGCCGACACGCAGGCGCGCATCGATACCCGGCCGGACGCGCAGGCCGAGGCATAGCGCGCCGGCCTCCGTCGCGCCCCCCCCCCCGCGGCGGCCCCTTGGCGTCCGCGCCAACGCGCCGCCCGTTACGCTTACAATGGACTTCCATTGCGCCGCACCGCGCGCAACGTCCGGCGCCGCTCGCCCGCTGTTCCCGCAACACCGTCACCATGCGACCGGCTGCTTCGCCGCCTTCCCGGGCGGATCGGGGAACGCATCATGAACGACTCGGCGCATCTCGACATCTTCCGCTGGACCACGCTCGACGTGCCGGCTCCGGCCCGCTTCGATGCCTGGCGCGCGGACGGCGGCTGCGCCTACACGCTCGAGGACGACGCAGGCGTGCCGTTCGACTGGGCCTGCGAGGAAGCGGTGCTGGGGCCGCTGACGTTCGGCCGGCATACCTGGCTGCACCCGTCGCGGCCCGCGGTGATCGCGGCGAACCGCTCGCAGGCGCGCATCAACCTCGACAGCCTCGACGTCTATCAATTCACGCTGCGACGCTCCGGTTCGCTCACGCTGCGCGGCCCGGCCGGCGAGGACATGAAGCGTCCGCACGAGCTGTTCGTCATCGATTCGACCGAACCCTTTCAATCGCAGGTGGTGACGGGCGAGGTGATCTGGCTCGCGATTCCCCGCGCGCTGCTGCCCGCCGCCGCGCACCATCTGCACGGGCAATCGCTGACGCACGGCGTCGCGCAGCTGTTCGCCGAGCACCTGCTCGCGCTCGCCCGCGCCCTGCCGCAACTCACGCCCGACGACCTGCCCCGGATCGCCCAGGCGACCACCCTGCTCGCCGGCGCAAGCGTGGCGCCCCGCCCCGACGTGCTGGAACAGGCGGATCCCGTGCTCGCGAGCGCCATCGTCAGGCGCGTGCGCCGCCATATCGAGCTGCATCTCGCCTCGCCGGACCTGACGCCCGCGCAGATCTGCAAGGCGGTCGGCGTCTCGCGCTCGCGCCTCTATCAGCTGTTCGAGCAGGACGGCGGCGTGATGCGGCAGATCCAGCGCCAGCGGCTCGAACTGATCCATCAGATCCTGTCGAATCCCGCGCGGCCGCGCGAATCGATCGAATCGCTCGCCTCGCGGTACGGCTTTCCCGACGGCAAGCACTTTTTCCGCGCGTTCAAAGCCGCGTTCGGGCATACGCCGGGCGAGACAGCCGAGCGCGCCGCCCGGAATCGCGAGGCATAGGTCGTCGCGCGGCCCGCCGGGCCGCCCCTGCATCGGTCGTGCCAGCAAACCCTACCTGTTCTGGCAGGGCCCGCGCGGGCTCCCGCGCGCCGCTGCCCGCGCCCGAATCTTCGCCTTGCGCTCCCGCGATCCGTTTCATACCGTATCCAATGCAGCCACGCACCGCATCCACCACCCGACCGGCGCCTCCCATGAGCCATCTGAGCGACTTTCTCGGCAGCGAGCATTTCTCGGCGGTCACCGGACGTCCCGGCGAACGCGTGCTCGACAGCCTGAACCGGATTTGCCCCGACATCGAGCGCTACATCGTCGAATTCGCCTACGGCGAGATCCATCAACGGCCCGGCCTGACGCTCCAGCAGCGCGAGCTGACCATCATCGTCGCGCTCGCCACGCTCGGCCACTGCGAGCCTCAGCTCAAGATCCACCTCGAGGCCGCGCTGCGGGTCGGCGTCTCGCGCACGGAGATCGTCGAGGCGCTGTTGCAGCTTGCCGTCTACGCGGGCTTTCCGACCGCGATCAATGCGCTGTGGGCCGCCCAGGCCGTCTTCGACGCCACGCCGGAAGAACCGGTGTACGACTAGCGCCGCCCCCGCTCACGCATCCGCGTTCAGCGGCACGTAGAAGCGCGCATTGCCCCGCTGCACGAGCAGCGCGACCCCGGTGCGCGCCGCGCCGACCTGCCATGCGAACTGCTCGACGCTCGCCACCGCGGTCTCGTTGACCGACAGCACGATATCGCCGGGCTTGAGCCCGAGGCGCGCGGCGCGCGCGCTCACGCGCTGCACCAGCAACCCCCGGTCGAGCTGCGCGCGCTGCAGTTCCTGCGGCGTGAGCGGCCGCACCGTCACCCCCAACGGCTCCGGCGCGGGCGCCGCATCCGGCGCGCCGCCCGGGCTTTGCAGGCCGCCCACCCGCACGCTCACGGGCAGCGCCCGGCCGCCGCGCCAGACCATCAGGTCGGCACGCGCGCCCGGCGCGAGCCGCGCGATCCGCGCGAGCAGGTCGGTCGTGTCGGCCACGCCCGCGCCGTCGAGCGCCTGCACCACATCGCCCGCGCGCAGGCCGGCCCGCGCACCGGGCCCGTCGGGCTCGGTCATCGTCACGAGCGCGCCGTCCGGACGCGCGAGCCCGAACGACTGCGCGAGCGGCTGGCTCATGTCCTGCAACCCGACGCCCAGCCGGCCGCGCCGCACGTAGCCGTTCGCGAGCAGCTGGTCCTTCACGTTCAGCGCGACATCGATCGGCACAGCGAACGAGATGCCCTGGTAGCCGCCCGTCTTCGAATAGATCATCGCGTTGATGCCGATCACGCGCCCGTTCAGGTCGAACAGCGGGCCGCCCGAATTGCCGGGATTGATCGGCACGTCGGTCTGGAGGAACGGCACATAGGTGTCGCCCGGCAGCGTGCGCCCCTTCGCGCCGACGATGCCGGCCGTCACCGTGTTCGCGAAACCGTAGGGCGAGCCGATCGCCACCACCCAGTCGCCCACCTGCACGCGCGCCGGATCGCCGGGCATGATCGCCGGCAGGTCGTCCGCCTCGACCTTGACCACCGCGATGTCGGACAGCGCATCGCTGCCGATCACGCGCCCCTTGAATTCGCGCTTGTCGGGCAGCTTCACGTCGACCATGCGCGCCTCGCCGACCACGTGGCGGCTGGTGACGATGTAGCCGTCCGCGCTGACGATGCAGCCCGAGCCGAGGCTCTGTTCCTCGCGGTCGCCGATCACGCGCCGCCCGAGCAGCGCCGCGAGCGGATGATCGGGCGGCACGCCGGGCGGCAGCCACGTCCCGACCTGCGCGACCTCGCGGGTCACGCTGATGTTGACCACCGCCGCGCCATAGCGCTTGACGAGCGGCGCGAAGCTCGGCGCGCCGGCGGGAACGACGGCCGCGAGCGGCGCGTCGGCGGCGGAGAGCGTGGCGGCCGCCGGCGCGGCAGCCGGCGCGCCGATGCCCCATGCCGCACACGCGACGCCGATCAGCGCGCCCCGCCGGGCAAGCGTGCCCACGATCCTCCCGGTTCTCATCGCGCGTGCTCCCTGTCGCCTAGCGCGGCGGCGGCGGTGGCGAAAGCGGCGGCGGACGTTGCGGCTGCACCGAACGCCCCCAGTTGCCGCCGAAGCGGTTCTGCTCGCCCGACAGATTGAAGGTGCCGAGCCGGTTCGACGGCTGCGTCGCGCCCGCCTCGGCCGCGCTCACGCTCGACCCGGGCGCGTCGGGCGTCACGCTCGGCGCGAGCTGCTCCGACAGGCAGCTGTACGACAGCGCGCGCACGCCGTTCACTTCGGCCTGCACGCAGACCGGCCGCGATGCGCCGCCGGCAGGTTGCGCCGCGGGCGCGGGCGACTGCGCCCGCGCCCAGCCCGCCCAGGCCGCGCCCACCATCGCCGCGACGGCGGCCGCGCGCCGGCCCATCACGCCCGCTCCTGCTGACGCCGCTGCCGCTCGCGCTCATAGCGGTCGAGCAGGCGCGCGAAGGTACGCGACTCCACCGGCCCGACGGGCGGCAGGCTCGTCGCCACCACACGCGTCTGCCGCAGGATCGACTCCCAGCTGTTGATCGCTTCCGCCGACGGAAACAGCATATCGGCCGGCTCGCGGTAGTGCACCCGGAACAGCTGCGCGGCCTGCCCGGCCGGTGTCCAGAGATCGCCGGCGTCCTTGACGCGCGCATCGAACCAGAAGCGGAGCCAGTACGCGCCGCCGTCTGCCTGCGGCACCCGGATGAAGCCCGCCAGCACCAATAGCAGATGCGGCAGGTCGCGTTCGTCGAGGCCCCGGTAGGACCACAGGTTCAGCACGTCCGCGCACTGGATCAGGATCGCGAAACGTTCGAGCGTCAGCGAGGGCGCCAGCATCTGCATCCGCCGGTAATGCGCCTGCCAGCCCGCCAGGAAACGCGGGCGGTGGCCGAAGTCCGCCGCCGGCCCGCCGCGCTGCGCGACCGCGAGCCCCGCGAGTTCGTAGTGCGGCGTGGTCAGCGGACAACGCGCGTCGTCGCGGGCGTCCTGGTGCCGGAAGTAGCGGCGGCCGTGGCGCTGGCGATGCGTCGGCACCAGCTCTCCGCCGCACAGCGGACACCAGCGCGCGGCGCCCGACGCAGCGGCGCCCGACGCGGCGCCGTCGGCCGCCCCCGCGACCGGCGCGCGGAACGCATAGGTCTCGACGTAGCGTTCATCGAGCGGATGCAGCGTCTTGTCGTGACCGGTCATTGGGCGGCGCCGGCCAGCTGCTCGAGCGCCTGCTCGTCGAGCGTCGCCGCGCCCGGCGCGACCTGTTTCGCGAGATAGGCCTGCGCGTTCTGCTGTTCCCGCGCGGCGCGCAGCGACGCGCGCAGTTGCTCGCGCACCTCGGCCAACGGACGCGCGCCGGCCGGCCGCACCTCGATCAGCTTGACGAGATGCAGGCCCGTGTCGGTGCGCACCGGCTCGCTGATCTCGCCGGGCTTCAGCGCGGCCAGCGCCTGACGGATCGCCGGCACCAGCCGGTTCTCGTCGGTGAAGCCGAGATCGCCGCCCTGCGCCGCGCTCGCCGTGTCCTGCGACGACGCACGCGCGAGCGCGCCGAACTCCGTCCCCGGCGCACGCGCCCGGCGCAGCAGCTCGGCCGCCTGCTTGCGCGCCTTCGCGAGCGTCGCCGCGTCGGCGTCGGCCGGCACGGCCAGATAGATCTGCGCGACATGCAGCGCGCGCGGCGTCGCGAACAGCGCGCGATTGCCGTCGTACGCGGCCTGCAGCTCGGCGTCCGACGGATAGTCGGCGGGCGGCGCGCTGACCGATGCCAGATAGCTGCGGAACACCGCCTCGCGCTGCGCAGCCTCGACCAGCGCGCGCACCCGGTCCTGGCGATCCCAGTCCCTCGATTTCGCCTCGTTCACCAGCACCTGCTCGGCGAGCCGCGCGCGCACGAGGCGCGTCAGCAGCGCCGGCTCCGCCGCGAGCCGCGCCTGCGCGTCCGGGCCCAGCGCCGCGACGAGCGCGGCCACGTCCGCGCGCGTCAGCCTGACGTCGCCCGCGCGGGCGACCACCTCGTCCTGCGCCGCGCGGGCCGGGCCCAGCGCGGCGAGCGTGGCGAGCACGAGCCCGCCCGTCATCGCCTTCCAAGTCTTCACGATCGGTTCACTCCCTATCTGTTTCGCTGATGAATGAGCGGGGGCGTCACGACGCCGCCGCTACTGCGCCGCGAAGCCGAAACGCACGACGATCGGCTGGCGCATGCCGCGCGGCGGCGGCGAGGCCATCGCCTGACGCAACAGCAGCGCGCGCAGCGCCGCCTCCGCCTGCGGGTCGTCGAGCGGCGGCCATTCGACGCGCGTCACCCGGCCATGCGCATCGAGCCAGGTCGAGATCGGCAGCTCGATGCGCGGCTGTCCGGCCGCGCGTTGCTCGAAAAACGCATAGAAGCGCTGCGCGTCGGCGTTGTCCTCGTCGAGCGCCGCATGCAGCCGCGCCGACACCTGCTGCGCGTACGCGACCCAGGCGGGGGGCGCATCGCCGGCCCGCACCGGCGCGGATTGCGCGCGCGCGCCGCCCGTGACGAGCGCGCACAGCGTCGCGCCCAGCAGCGCCGCCCGGCCGCGCCAGTTCATGACGCGGCGAGCGCGGGACCGGCGGCCGCCGCGCCCGCGGCGGCCTCCGCCTCGGCCAGCGCCGGGCGATTGCGCAGATGCAGCAGGAACTCCTGCAGCAGGCGATCCCACAGTTCGATCGACGCGCGCAGGTAACGCGGGCTCACGCCGCCCGCGACCATCACGTCGTGTTCGAGCACGACGAACGGCCCCTGCTGCGACAGCCGCGCGAAACGCCGCGTGCGGTTCCAGCCCGGCACCAGTTCCGCCGGCAATTCGCCCTGCACCTGCAGCGCGCAGCTGAAGGTCCAGTCGATATAGGCCGCCTGCCGGTCGTCCGGCGTCACGGCCGGATTGCCGAACGACACCGCGAAACCGATGCCCTGGCTCGCGCTCAGCAGCTGCACGACGCCGTTCTGCTCCGCGAGCGTCACGCGATAGCCCGCGTCCTTGAAGACGTCCGCGAGGCCGTCGGCCGTGAGGCTGTCGATCAGGGCGGCGGTTTGATGATCTGTCATGTCGTGGTCCTCGGAAAAATGATGGCCGGCGCGGCTCAAGGCGTCGCGCCCGATGCGGGAACGGCGGCGCGCGGGTCGTACTTGCCGTCGTAGAGGCGGTCGCCGTAGCGCTGCGCGATCTCGTCGTACTTCACGCGCGCGCCCTGCGCGAACGGTTCGCGCGAGCGCAGGAAAGTGCCCAGCCCGACCTGCTCGTAGGCGCCCAGGATCTCCTGCCCCACCGCGTACAGCGCCGCGTTCTTCGCCTCGCAGCGCGCGAGCTGCGCCCCTTTCGCCTGCAGTTCGCCCTGCGCGTGCGCGTCGCCCGCCTCGCGCGCGGCTTGTTGCGCGCGCAACGCATCGCGTTCGCCGCGCAGCTGGGCGAGCTGCTTCTCGTCCTGCACCCGCGCGCTGCGCGCGGCGGCCAGCTCGCGCGCCGCCGCCGCGTCGCCGCGCCCCTGGCCCTTGAGCTTCGCCAGTTCGGCCTGCGCCTCCTTGAGGTCGGCCTGCGCGCGGTCGCGCTGCTGTTCGAGCTGCGCGCGGTCCGCGCCCTGCCGGTCCTGCAGCTCGCGCAATTGCTGCGTCGTCGCGCGCAGCTGGGTGCGCAGCTTCTCTTCGAGGCTCTGCGCCTGCGCCAGCCCGGCGCAGCCGCCCAGCACCGCGATCACGATCCAGTCACGCGTTTTCATGGCGGCCTCAGAAGCGAGCATTGAGTTCGATCTGCAGCACGTCGATCGACATCGGCGGGCCGTAGATTTCACGCGCGCTCAGGTAGCGCGCCGACAGCCACGTGTCGCGCGCGACCGCATACGAGGCGCTCAGGATGTAGCCCTTCGCGTTGGTGCCGCCGAGATGGAAATCCGGATCGGTGAACGCGTCGAGCACCGCATCGGGTTGCAGGTACTTGTAGCCGACCGAGAAATTCCAGTCGCCCTTCCTGCGCGGCTCCGGCTCGCCCAGCGTCGCGCGTGCGAGGAAGCCGTTCGGGCCGCTCTGGAAGTCGCCCCGCGTCGGCGTCGGCGAATTGGAGTTGTAGTTGTTGACGGGCAGCGACGCGGCGGAGAACGCCTGGTTCTCGTTGTAGGCGAGGTTGCGCACGTACTCGCCGTCGAGACGCAGCTTCACGCGGTCCGCGATCTTCGTATCCCACTGCAGCTTGATGTCGAGCAGACGGTAGTCGAAGGCGAGGCCGAACAGCTGCGGCATCGGCGTCATGCCCGGCGCCTTGGTCGGGTCCTGGACGATGTTGCGCAGCGCGATCAGCGAGTTGCCCTTCTGCATGAAGGCCGGCGCTTCGTTGTCGGTGCTGCAGCTCGTCTGGCCCAGGTACAGCGAGCACGGCTGCGACAGCGTGCCCTTCATGTTGCGGAAGTCGTAGTAGGCGATCGCGCCCTTCAGGCGGTTCTGCGTGTCGATCTTCCATTCCGCGCCGAACTGCGCGCCGAACATCCACTTCATGTCGGTGCCGCTCTTGTCGATGCTGTTCGACGGGAAGTTGTCGGCCGTGTACTGGATCGGAAACGCGCCCAGCGTGCCGAACACCGTCACGTCGGGCCGGCCCGGCAGCGCGCGGCGGAAATTCGCCGCGATCCCGTCGAACTCGAGGTCGCTCGAATACAGCAGGTCCGACGAGAAGAACGGATTGTCGAAGCGGCCCGCCGACAGGTTGAACCACGGCGTCGGCTGGTACTTGATGTACGCCTTGTTCAGCCAGATGTTCTTCTTCGCGAAGCCGCCGCCCGCGGTCGCGGTGGTCGACACCGGGCCGTTGTCGTTGCCGGTCGCGAGCTGGATGCCCGTGCTGAATTCGTCGGACAGCACCGCCGTGATGCCGAAGCGCGCGCGCAGGCGCAGCAGGTTGTTGCGGTTCTCCGAATTGTTGAGCGTCGGCGGCAGCGCGTGGCTCGTGTTCGAATTGACGTCGTACGGGCTGCCGGAATTGATGCCCGCGAAATTGGTCAGGCCCGTCGCGTTGTGGCTCGAGAACAGCCGGTATTCGTCGCGCACGCGCATGTCGCCGTCGAGCGTGATGCGCGATACCCAGTCCGGGAACGTGTTCGGCTGCGCCCAGTTCTCCGACTTCGCCTGCGCGATCACTTCCTGCTTCACCTCGTCGCGGATCTGCTCGCGCACCACCTGCGGCACGTAGGGCACGCGCACCTCGCCCGCCTGCGCGAGCGCGCCGCCCGCCACCGCCGCGCCCGCCCCGGCGGCGGCCGGCCGGCCCGCCGCCGCCGCGCGCGCCTGCGCCGCTTCCTGCTGCGCCTCGCGGATCAGGTCGGTCGCGTTCTGCTGGGTCAGCACGCCACGCTTCACGAGCAGGTTGATCAGGTTGATCACCGTGCTCTGCGTCGGGCCGGCGGAACCGGACGCCGCCTGCGTTTCGAGCGACTGCGCATGGACGCCCGCGCCCCACGCCATGCCGAGCGCGGCGAGCGCCGCCCAGCCGATACGCGTGCGGCAGGGCCGTCGGGCGGCCTGAACTTGCTTGCGGCGGCCCCCGGCCGTCTGGTTCTGCATGCTCTTCTCCACTTGATGTCGATATAGGTAGGCAGGACTGCGCGGCGCGCCGTCAGGTCCGCCTGCCGTTCAGCTCGATTCGGAATTCGCGGTTGCCCGGCGTCCCCCCAGGCGGCGGCGCCTCGTCGAACTTGCCGAGGCCGCGCAGCGCATCGGCGATCGCGTCGTCGAGCTGGGCCGTGCCCGACGAACGCTCGATCGTCGCGCGCACGATCCGCCCCGACGCGTCGAGCGTCAGGCGCACCGCGCCGTTGAAACGCGAGCCGCCACTGTCCTGCACGCGCTTGTCGCGCGACAGCAGCTGCTCGACCTGGTAGCCGAGGTACTTCGCATAGGTCGCGTTGCCGAAGCTGCCGGTGCCGCCGCCGCTGCCGGCCATCCCGCCGCCGTCGCCCGCCGCGATGCCGAAGCCGTCGGTGCCCGCCTGCGCGGGCGCGTTCATCGTCATCTGCTTCGGCAGGTTGTCGGCCGGCTTCGGCGCCTCGCTCGGCTTCGGCGCGGGCGAC
The DNA here is from genome assembly GCF_058803765.1 of Burkholderia sp. GW821-FHT14F03. NCBI lineage: Bacteria > Pseudomonadati > Pseudomonadota > Betaproteobacteria > Burkholderiales > Burkholderiaceae > Burkholderia > Burkholderia sp. GW821-FHT14F03. The sequence goes on along the minus strand of NZ_JBXAPG010000002.1, from coordinate 236,843 downwards.
GGCTGCGGCACGGACGTCTTCGGTTCTTCCCGCGGCTTCTCGGGCGGGCGTTCCTTCGGCGGCGGCGGCGGGGGCGGCGGCGGCAACGGAATCACCGTCGTCACCTTGGGCGCCTCCGCGCGCTTCACGCCGGCCTTGTCGCCGGCAAGCTGCCAGACGAGCGCGGCGAAGCCGAGCGCGGCGAGCGCGATCGCCGCCGGCTTCACGAACCGGCGCGCGCCCTTGGGCGGTTCACCGCCGTTGTAGGTCATGTCCATGAGGGTCCGCCGCCTAGCCTGCCTTGCCCTTGCCGGTGACGAGGCCGACCTGCGTCAGCTCGAGGCGGCGCAGCAGGTCGAGCACGTCCATCACCTTCTGGTACGCGACGGTCGAATCGCCCTTGAGCACGATCGGGAAATCCGGCTCCTGCGCCTTCTGCTGGCGCAGCCGGTCCTCCAGCTCGGCCAGCGTGACCGGATAGGTGTCGAGGTAGATCTGCCCCGCGTCGGACACGGTGATCGCCTTGGTCTTCGGCTTCGCGAGGCTCGCGGCCGAGCTGGCCTTCGGCAGATCGACCTTGATCCCCTGCACCGACGCGGTGGTCATGATGATGAAGATGACGAGCAGCACGTACGCCAGGTCCAGCATCGGCGTGATGTTGATGTCGTCGTAGGGCTTATCGTCGTCCTGGACCTGCATCGCACGCTCCTCAGTTCGCCGCCAGCGAGTGATCGGGATTGCTGTGCGCTTCGGCGAGGCGCGTGACGAATTCGTCGACGAATACCTGCATGTTCGCGGTCACGTTCTTGTTGCGGACCAGCAGGTAGTTGTAGCCGAACAGCGCCGGGATCGCGACGAACAGGCCGGCGACGGTCGCGAGCAGCGCCGCCGCGATGCCGGGCGCGATCGCGTTGACGTTGACGTCGCCCGCCGCGGCGATCGCCGCGAACGTGATCATCACGCCGACCACCGTGCCCAGGAGCCCGAGGAACGGGCCGCCCGAGATCGCGATCGTCAGCAGCACCATCGATTTCGACAGGCGCTGGTTCTCGCGCACGAGGGTCGCGTCCATCGAGGCGCGGATCGCCTCGATCGATTCCGCCGTGATCAGCGTGCGGCCGTTGGCGTCGACGCGGCTGTGGATTTCCGCGACCCCGGCGCGATACAGCCGATACAGCGGGGACTGCGCGAGCCGCCGCCCCTCGGTACTTTTCTCGTCGGTGTGCGCGAGCCCGACCAGATGGCGGCCGGCCACCGCGCGGAAACGCTCGACGAAGAAGTGGTTGGCCTTGTCGACCTGGCCGACGTAGTGCGCCTTGGTCCACATCACGACCCACGAGATGAAGGCCATCACGAGCAGCACGGCGATCACGACCCAGGCGTCGACCGTCACCGAATGCACGATCACGCCGAAGTAGCCGAAACCGAAGCCCGACTGCTTCTCGTCCGCGCCGTACGCGACGAGCTTCGACTCCGCGCCCTCGGACAGCGCCTCGACCGCGACCGACGCCGCCGGGCGCGCGACCTTCGACAGGCGCAGTTCGTCGATCTGGCCGCTGTAGGCGGCATAGCCGCCGTTCGCGTTCGGCGCGTCGCCGCCCACCAGGGCCGGCGCGTCGAGCGCGGGCAGCGCGGCCGGCACCTGCGCCGCGACCTTGCCGCCGACGTAGAGCGTGACGGCCTTGCCGTCCGCCGTCACGGTAACGAGGCTCCACTGGCCGGCCGCGACCGGGGCCGTGGCCTGCGCGCGCTGCGGACCGGCGCCGCCGTCGACCTCGACGAACGGCACGCCGTTGTCGAGCCCGATCAGCAGCGCGTTCGCGCCGGCGCGGCGGCTGTAGACCAGCGTGCGCGGCGCCAGCGCGGCGGGCTTCAGCCAGGCGCTGAAGCTCCAGGCCCCGCCCGCCGCGACCGCGAGGGACGGCGATGCGGGCAGCGCGAGCGGCGCGGCGCCGCCGTCGAACTGCGCGGCATGGCCGACGATGCCGTCTTCCGAGATCCGGGCCGGGGCGTTCTGCGCGTGGTTGCCGTAGGCCGTCTGGTCCTTCGGCGGCGCGCCCGTCGCCCCGCCGAAGTGGTAGACGAGCGTGTAGTCCGGGTCGAACGTGTCGGCAGGCTTGCCGCCGTCGGGCGCCTTCTTGTTGCCGTAGTACATCCAGATGTTCTGCGCCGCGCCGGCCGGCAGCTGCGGCACGTCGACCCAGATCAGCGCGACGCCGAGCACCGCGTCGTACTGCTCGACGTGATAGTGCAGCGGCGTCTTGTCGTCGGCCGCGACGAAGCGGATATCCGCGCCGTTGTCCTGCAGCCCGTCGAACTGGAAATTGCCCGAATGCAGGCGGATCAGCAGCGGCACGCGGCCGGCCGACTCGGTCAGGTTCGCCCCCTTGGGCGTGGTGTCGATCGTGATCGCCTTGCGATACGACCAGTCGTCCTGCCACCACGCCTGCGCGGCGCCGGGCAGATAGCCCAGCAGCACCGCGATCATCATCAACCACGCTCGCTTCAACATCCGATCCCCCGATTCAGCCAATGCCGCGTCGCGCGCGACGCGGCGCCGATTAAGAACACTCAGAAACTCATCCGCACATAGAAATCGAAGCGCGGGCTGTAGGCCTTCGTGTAGACCCCCGCCCGCAACGGCCAGCCCGCCTCGAAATCCGCGCTCGCATATTTGAAAAGGCGCAGCCGCGCGCCCACGCCGACGCTGAGCAGGTTGAACGTCGAGGTCTGCTGCGGCAGCGGGCTCGCGAGCCACAGATGCGCGGCGTCGACGAACGCGTGGAAGCGCCAGTCGTTCATGAAGCCGCCGACGTAGGGCGCGAGCGACGGCGTGCGCAATTCGATCGAGCCGAGCACACCGCTGTCGGCCGTGGCCTCCGCGGACTGGTAGCCGCGCACGCTGTTGATGCCGCCCGCCGCGAACTGCTCGCTCGACACGAGCGGCCCGTTGGCGAACTGCGCGCTCGCGCGCGCGTTCGCCTGCATGCCGTTGCCGAAGTCCTGCGTGTGATTGACGTCGAACTTGCCGTAGATGAAGTTCGGCGTGGCGTTGTAGCGCTTCGCGTCGAAGGCGTCCCAGTTGCTGCCGATGCCGCGTACCCCGGCCGTCATCGCGACCGAGAAGCTGGTCTGCGACGACTTGCGCACGAGCTGGCCGTTGTACGAGAACGTCACGGGCACGTAGGTCAGCGGCGCCTGCGAGACCTGATCGCCGATCCGCACGTTCTCGTCGTAGCGCTTGCGGTCGATCTCGATGCTGACGGTATGCGCATAGGTTTCGCTGGTCGGCAGCGCATAGATCGCGGTCAGGCCGTAGGTGGTGCCCTTGCCGAGCACCGTGGTGCCGCCGACCGCCGCGCTGCCCGCGCCGTACGAGGTGACGTCGCTGTCCGAGTGGATCACCGTCGCGAGGAAGCTCCAGTGCGAATCCCGCAGCGGCGCGAGGTACGAGAACGAGTACACGCGCGCGTTGTTCGGATGCTGCGGCGCGATCACGTAGGTGCCAGACACCACGTGGCCCAGCTGCCACAGATTCGCGTAGCTGAGCGTCGCGCTGGTGCGCAGCGTCGATGTGTTCGGGCTCGCGGCGTTGTTCAGTTCGAGTGCGCCGTGCCACGGGCTGTGATCGTCGACCTTCAGGTTCACGTCGACCGTCTGCGGCAGCGCGCCCGGCTTCAGCACCGGAATCACCTGGCGGTCCGCCGTCCGGTTCAGGTCGGTCAACTGCTGCTGCGCCTGCGTGAAGTCGGGCACGCCGCCCTCGGCGAGCGCGGGCACCGCGTCGCGGATCAGCTGCGGCGACGCGTAGTGCGCGCCCTCGACGCGCAGGCGGCCGATCCGCGCCTCGGTGACCTGCAGCACGATCACGCCTTCCTTCACCTGCTGCGTCGGCACCTCGACGACGACCGACTGATAGCCCTTGTCCTGGTAGATCTTCTGCAAGGCGTCGCGCGCGGCGTAAACGTCGGTCAGCGAGCGGCCCGGCCCTTCGAACGGATAGACGGCGCGCTCGATGTCCACGCTCGGCAGCACACTGTTGCCGCGCACGACGAACTCGTTGATGTCGAACGCGGCCGGCGCGCCCTGCGCGGGAGCCGCGCCGTGCGTGGACGCCGCGCCCGCATTCGCGCCGCCGTCCGTCTGCCCGTATGCCGCCGTCGCCGCCATGATCCCCCCCGCCACCGCGGCCCGCAGCCATCCGAGCCGCCGGCCGTCCGCTTCCCCGTCAAACCTGGGCGTCATCCCGCCACTCCTTCGTGATCCGTCGACGAGCCCGCTGATCTGCCGGCGACGCTATTGGATTTTTCAAGTCGTGGACGATACAAAGCGGAGAAGTCGCGACAATTACCTTTTGTACGTATAACGAAACGAGCGTTTCGGCGCGCGAGACGATCGAGCCGATGTACGTACTTTCCGTCACGCGCGCGGGCCGCGCGCGTCGCTATCATTCATGCCCAGTTGCGCGCGGCGCGCGCGTTTTCCATCGATGGAGCGGCCATGCGCGGTGCGATGCGCGCCGGGACGGTTCGCGCGCGCGAGCGCGGGATCGCGATCGTCACGGTGTTGTTGGTGGTGGCATTGGCCGCGACGCTCGCGGCGAGCGTCGTGTGGCGCGAGCGGCTCGCCGTGCGCGACGTCGAGAACCAGCGGCTTGCTTCCGAGGCGCTGTGGGTGCAGCGCGCCGTGGTCAGCGCGGCGCGCGCGCAGGTGCGTGCGCAGGCGGCCAAAGCCACGATCATCTACGACGGGCAGGTGTGGTCGATTCCCGTGGAGGCGCGGCCGCTCGCGAGCTTCCTGCCGCGCGACGCGCTCGCGCTGAACAGCCGCCTGGCCGATGCGACGCTGACGAGCCGCGTCGAGGACGCGCAGGCGCGCTTCAACCTGCTGAACCTGGTGACGCGCGGCGGGCCCTCCGCGCCGTTCCAGGCGAGCCCGAACGGCGTGCTCGCGTATCGCCGCCTGCTGAGCGCGCTCGGCATCGATCCCGCGCTCGCGCAGCCGACCGCCGACTACCTGCTGCGCGCGATGAAGATCGGCGGCGCGGCCGAGGATCGGCCCATGCAGTGGACCTCGCTGCGCGATCTCGCCTACGTGCCCGGCTATGACGCAGCCACGATCCGCACGCTCGCGCCTTATGTCACCTTGCTGCCGGATCTCGCCTACGTGAATGCGAACACCGCGTCGCAGCCGGTGTTGATGGCGGCCCTGCCCACGCTCTCGGAACTCCAGGCGCATCGCCTGGTCGAGCGGCGCGCGACCGCGTACTACGTGAGCACCGCGGAAGTGTCGCTGATCCTGTGGCCGATGCGCGCGGGCGGTTCGCTACCGGATGGCGCGATGCTGACCGTCAACAGCGGCTACTTCATCGTGCACAGCCGGATCCGCGCGAGCGGCGTGGACCTGCGCTTCGAGACGCTGATCGGACGGTATGGCCTCGGCGACAATGCGTGGACCACCGTGCTGCGCGTGCGGCGCGTGATGGAGTGAGGATGGCGCGCGGTCGGGCGCGGGATGTCAGGGTTCGTCGCAGCGTTCGAGCCGTTCGCTCAGGTCGGCGCTGCGCAACATGTCGACGATCGATTTCCAGTAATCGATCGGCACGAGACACGCGATCGGCTGGCCATAGCGCGTCACCAGCACCGGATGCTGAACCGCATCGCGCAAAGCCTTCGACGGATTTCGGCTGAAATCGCGCGTCGCCATGGAAGTGGTCTGCTGCCAGAGAAATCGCTGCACGGAAGGCCCCTGTCGGGAGGACCGGCGCGCGCGTTCCGTTTCATTATGTGACCGGCAAGCCGGCCGCGCGTCAGACCCCGAGATAATTGTCGATTGCCTGTTCAATCAGGCGATTGATTCTATCGACGGCCTTGCAGTTGCACAACCCATTAATACTTTAAAAAATAAAAATCCCGGCGCGCGAATGGTTAACCATGCGCTTCGTGACAAATGTTGCGTAACACCTTGAATCCGAATTGTCTTTTTCCAATAAAAATATACACAAACCGAATCTTTGCGGCCATGTTCCGGCGGCGGTGTTTTGTGCGCGGGATTCCGGCGCGCTTACTTTTACTGGCGGGCGATGCCGTAGCTGCCGTCGCCGTTGCCGACCACCCGGATCGACGCATCGCCCGAGCGCAGCGTGACGGTCATCGGCGCGTCGAGGCTCTCCGCGCCGAACACCATGCGCTGCGCGACGTCGCCGCCGGTGTAGCGCAGCGTCACCGAGGTCACCGGCGCACGCCAGCGGTAGGCGTCGAATTCGCCGCCCGAAAGCGTTTTCCAGCTGCCGTCGGGCTGGCGTTCGAGAAAGCGGTAGCCGCCCGGCGACGGCTGCCACGCGAGCGGCGCGGAACGGAACTGCGCCTCGTCGACCGCCGTTTCAAACAGCATCGCGAGGCGCGCGCCCTCGTCGCCGAGATCGTTGCGGCGGTTGCGGGTGGGCGCGAGGGTGATCACCGCGACGAGCAGGCCCACGATCAGCAGCACCACCAGCATTTCGAGGAGGGTGAAACCGCGTTGGGAGGCGGGCCCGCGCGTCGAAGACATGCTCACCGTCCTCGCGTCCCGCAGGCCTGTACATTGCCGATGTTCAAGTTCAAGCCATGGCGATTCGACAGGATGTCCGACGTGATGATGTCCACGTAGCCGCTGGGAGGCAGGTCGAATCCATAGCTCCTCACGATCTCCAGGAAATTCGGATCGCCATAGTGGCGGCCCAGCCAGGTGAATATCGTGCGTTGAATGGGCTTGTGGTTCACGTAGCACTGACTCACCACGATATAGTTCGCCCCCGAGATCGGATAGCCCTGTGCCGGGTTCGGCGTGTTCAGCCGCCACGCATAAGGATTGGCCTTGTCGGCGGGCAATTCCGGCGCCCGCGCACCCTCGAACGCAGCCGCTGCATTCTGATAGGTTGGCGCGACATCCAAGCCGGAGTTTCTGTTTCGCACGTTTGCTACCGTCAGTTGATTGCTCGCAGTGATCGCCGAACCCGGGGCAAGCGTCGTGTTTGTGTAGTGAGGGCTCAAATAGGCAAACGCCGCCTTGTGCGCTCCACGCAATTCGACAAGCCGACGCGCAACCGCACTATCGCTCGTTTCAGCGATAAAAGTCGGCGGAACGCCAGTCGAAGGCGGGAAATTGCCGTCAAAGCGGAGGATCGGGTCGAAACGAACCCGCGAGTTGAGCGGATTGCACACCGTGGACAGATGGTTCGTGAATAACAGGGTGGCCCCGCTGGTTTCGCTGTTATACACGACCGTAACAGGCTCTTGCCTCGCGGTATAGGGTTGCGCGGTCGCGGGATTGATCACCTGATCCCAGGTGGTGATTCTTCCGGAGAAAATACCGCACAGATCATCGTCATTCAGCGATACGGTGGCCGGGACATCGCCCGGTTGCCCCACGTAGGAAACCGTGACGGGCAGAACGATATACGGCAATTGGATCAAGCGGCCGTCCGTTGACGATCGCGCATACTCACCCACCTCATTGGTTTGCACCGACGAGAGCGGGTAGCCCGAATACGCGAATTGCACATTGCCTGTCAGGCCCATGCCGAATTGAAACAGGTCATTTTGCAAGAAGCCGAACACGCCCCGGCCTTCGCCCGCCGGATAATAGGTGATGCCGCCGCCTGTCGCAGCAGACTCGGCAGCCAGTTCCCCCCAGATCAGCGCCGGGCCGCCGCCTGTCACCTGCAGCGTCTGCTGCGCGAACCCGATCGATGCGGCGAACCACATCGCAAGCCCCCCCACGAGCATGGATGAGCGAGAAGCGAGGAATTTCATCGAGTGCTCCGGTAGAACCCGGATAGGATAAAAACACGCCGGCTCGCGCCGGCGTGTGCGACTACCTCACATCAAACCCGCATTAACGACCGAGCGAGCCGCAAGCCGTCGTGTTGCCGATGTTCAGGTTCAGGCCGTTGCCATTCGACAGGATGTCCGATGCGATCAGCGACGAGAAGCTCGCCGGCACGGTGTCGAAGCCATTGCCGTTCACGATCGAAGCGAAGCTCGCGTTCGTGTAGTGATTGGTCAGGAAGCTGACGAGCTTCGACTGGATCACGCGCTTGTTCGTGTAGCACTGGCTCACGACGATGTTGCTCGTGCCCGAGATCGGGTAGCCGGCGGTGGGGTTCGGAACGAGCGGCACCCACGCGAACGGGTTGCCTTCGTTGGCTTGCGTCGGCGCTTGCGCGGTGGCCAGCGCGGCCGTGGCGTTCTGGTAGGTCGGTGCAACGTCCTGGCCTTGGGCGTTACGCAGGTTCGCGACCGTCAGCTGGTTCGAAGCAGCCGGTGCCGAGCTCGGCGCGAGCGTCGTGTTCGTGTAGTCCGGGCTCAGGTAACCGATCGCAGCCGTACCCGCGGTACGCAGCGAAACGAGGTTCGAAGCGACGCCGCCGCTGCCCGTCGCCGCGACGAAGTTCGACGGCACGCCGCCGCTGAAGTTGCTCGCGAAGGTCTGGGTCGGGTTGAACGTCACGTTCGAGTTGGCGCTCGAGCAAACCGCGCTCAGATGGCGGGTCAGCAGATCGGACGTGCCGCTGCCGTCGGCGCGATACACCACCGTGATCGGCGCGTTGGTCGACGTGTAGGGCGCATTCGTCACCGGGTTGACGACCTGGTTCCAGTTCGTGATCTTGCCCGAGAAGATGCCGCACAGATCGCCGTCGTTCAGCGAAATGGAGGCCGTGATGTCGCTCGGCTGGTTCACGTACGGAATCGTGATCGGCGTCACGATGTACGGCAGCTGGATCAGACGGCCGTCGGTCGACGAGCGCGCATACGAGCCGTTGACATCAGTCTGCGAGGTGGTCAGCGCCGAATCGCTGTTCGCGAAGTGGACCGGGCCCGTGAGGCCCGTGCCGAACTGGCTCGCATCGTTGGCCAGGAAGCCGGCGATGCCCTTGCCGCTGCCGACCGACGCGTAGGAGATGCCGCCACCCACAGCCGTGATTTCCGAGCCGACCGTCGGCGCGACCAGCGACGAACCACCACCCACCACCGTCTGAGCCATCGCGGCCGAAGCACCGAACACCGCGACCGCCATCACCACCGCCTGGCCAAGCTTGCTATTGCTGAATTTCATCGCAATTCCTTGTGGAAAGTCCAATTGGGAAAGTACGGATTACAGACAGCCCTCTTTGTGGACTGCGTGGTCAATATAGTGGTTAATTCGAAATTACTGGATTAAATGTACGTGAATAAAAGGAGGCCGTTTAACAACTTAATGTGCGTAACTTTTTATTTTGAAAATCATTGAAACGCTTGATTTTCATGACACGGACGAAGGCCTCGCGAGCGCTGGATTCAGGCTCGGCCGCATGCGCGCTCGCACGGCATCCCGAATCCGCTATTTCGATGACGATACCGCTCGATGCGATCTATTCGACGTCAACATCCGAGTACGCATCGTTCGATATAGCGCAACACCATGCGAATCGCGTCTTCCTCGCTTTGCCGCTCGGTTTCCACCACCAATTCGACGGCCTCCGGCACTTCGTAGGGTGACGAGACCCCGGTGAATTCCGCGATCTCGCCCATGCGCGCACGTCGATACAGCCCCTTCGGATCGCGCGCCTCGCACACGGCAAGGCTCGCCTTCACGTACACCTCGTGAAACGCCTGCGGAATGAGCCTACGCGCCTCGTCGCGCCCGGCGCGCAGCGGCGAGATCAGCGCGACCAGCGTGATCGATCCGGCCTCCGCCATCATCGCCGCCACCTCGCCGACCCGCCGCACGTTCTCGCGACGGTCGGCCAGGCTGAATCCCAGATCGCGGTTCAAGCCGCTCCGCAAGCGATCGCCGTCGAGCACGTAGGCGTTGCGGCCGGTCTGCCGCAGCGCGCGCTGCGCGCCGTAGGCGAGCGTCGACTTGCCCGCGCCCGACAATCCGGTCAGCCACACCACCGCGCCCGGCTGCCGCGCGACCACCCGCGCCGGCAACGCATGGACGACCTGCAGCGCGTCATGCCGCATGCGCTTCTCCATTTTCATCGTCCGCATCGTCGAGATCCCACATCCCGCCCTGCATCGTCACGACGCTCGTGGTGCGCATCCACTCCATCGGCGACAGGATTTCCGCCCGCCGCACACCCGGAATCACCTGCACGTCGAACACTTCGGAAATGCCGTTGTGGAACTGGAGGGTGCCCAGCACCTCGCCGTTGCGCACATCGAGCGCCGCCACGCCCGCGACCAGTTCGCCGTCCTGCTCGATCGGCAGCCCCTGCGGGCCGCGGCGCATGCGCAGTTTCGACAGTCCGACGAACAGCACGCCGCGATATTCCGCCAACCCGTGCGTGAATCCCGGCAGTTTCGCCACCACGGTCTTCGCGCCGGTCGCGGGATCGATCGTCAGCACCTGTCCGCGTCCGCCTTCGAGCACGAACAGCCGGCCGTCGATCACGCGCGGCGAATGCGGCATCGACATCCCACTCGCGACGATCCGGCCGGACGGCACTTCCATCACGATGCCGCCGCTCGCCATGCCGGCGCGCCACGCGCCCGGTTCGTCGGTCGCGCCGAGCGCGGTCGCATAGTGCACCTTGCCGTCGTGGAACGCCATGCCGTTCAGATGGCAGCGATCGCCCGGACCGAAGCTGCTGATGAACGGCGGCTGCCAGATCGGCGTGAAGTTGAAGTGGCCGTCGATCGCGCACAGGCACGAGTACGCGGTATTCACGGCCACCATCGTCTGCTGGTTGAACGCCATGTCGTGCAGGTCGCAGTAGCCCGTGAAATGCATGGTGCGCGGCGCGTAGATCGCGTCGTAGTAGTCCGGACGCGGCGGATAGCTGCCGGCGATCCCGCGCACGTTCGCGAACACCATCAGCTCCTTTTGCGTCGCGATCGCGAGCCGGTCCGGCGCGACCGCGAGGCCCATCGAGCGCGGCAGCAGGCAGGCGGACAAGGTCGGCGCGCCCTGCTCGACGCCGAGCAGCGCGACGCCGGTCGGACGCCGGCTCAGCGCGAGCGTGCACTGCAGCGCCTCGAGCAGCGCAACGAAGCGGCCCGTTTCCTGCACATTCAACAACGGTGCGTGATCGTCGGCATCGATCGATGCCGCCTCGCGTTCCTGGATCAGTTCCACGTCGGGTGTTCTCCCTGTGTTGCATTGCATTTACAGCTTGCGATGACGCTTCGGATCGTCCGAGTCGCCGCCGAAACTCTCGACCGAGGCCGAGATGACCCAACGGCGCTGCGCGCCGCCCGATGCGTTGCCGTTCACCGCGTCCTGCGCCATCTTGCCGGCCGCCGACGCCGCCGCGCTCGCCGCGGTCAGCGCGCCGGTGTTCACCGACTGCATGACCGGAATCCCGGTCGCCGTGCCCTGCACCTGGATGTTGTCCGCGTTCACCACGCGCAGCGCGGCGACATTCAGGTTGCCGGCGCGGATCCCCGCGTCGCCCGCGTCGACCGTGCCGTGCGACGCGATCAGGTTCACGGTGCCGAGCGGCCCGCCCGTCACCGTCTGCAGCGACGCGATCCCCGCGCCGGTGACGACGCCGCGCGCATCGAGCAGGCAGTATTGGTTGCGGTCGCAGGTATAGAGCGGCGGCGGGATATCGGCGACCGACTTCGAGCCCTTGCCGCCGTTGATGTCGCCGTTCGCGCTCCAGAGCGTCATGTCGCCGCCCTGCTCGGTGAAGATCCGGCTCTGCGCGAGCAGCATGCTCTGGTCCGTGTAGACGTTCACCGCGCCCTTCTCGAGCGCGATGATCCCCATCTTGCCGGCGTTCGCGCCGCCCGGCGGCGCGCTGCTGCTGCCGATCAGCGCCTGCCCGCCCGGCCCGACGATCGTGATGTCGCCGCCCTGCTGGGTCTGGATCGTGGTGTTGCGGATGTCGAGGTTGCCGGTGGTGACCGGCGTGGTCGGGCCGCCCGTGTTCGACGTATAGCCGAGCGACGCGGGGAACAGCGTGCCGATCGCCTGGTAGCCGCGCGCGTACTGCTGGTAATACGGGCTCGCCGCGTTGTTGTAGTCCGCCCCGACCGACGCCAGCACGCTGAACAGCACCTGCCGCGCGAAGATCTGCTGGACGGCGGGCGGCAATGCGCGGAACTGGGTCCAGGCTTGGTCGGACGTCAGCGTGATGGCAGGCTGGTCCGCCACGAGACCCGTGTCGAACGCCTGCCCGGCGACATAGCGCTCCATGAACGTGACGAGCGCGGGCGTCGTGTCCGGTACGCCGGCCGGACGCGCGTTCGCCGGGTCGACGTAGCGCGTGATGAAGCTCGCGTAGTCCGCGCCCGGGCCGACGCCAAAACCGATCTGGACCTGCGCGCTTTCATGCGGCAGATACGGATTCTTCGTATTGCCGACCGTATTGATGCCCAGCAGTGTGCCCGGCGCGGTCAGTTGGCCGATGAACGGCCCCAGGTTCCCGCCGGCCTGGATATCGAGCGTGCCGGGGCCGCCGAGTACGATCGACGGCACGGCGTCGCTTGTCGTGAGGCTCAGGATCGAGGTGGGCGCAAGGTCGAAGATATCGCCTCCCGCGACGATCCGGGTCACGTCGCTTTGTCGCAGGTTCTGCCCGCTCAACGCGAGATTGACGATATCGCCGCCTGCATAGATTTGTGCAGCCTTGCCCACGATCAGCGCCAGCAGATTCTGATAGATGCCGTTTGCACCCGGCATCCCCGTCACGATACTGCCCTGGTTGCTGTAGATCCGTACTGGCGTCGTGTCACCTTGATGCAAGGGAATGCCGGCGTGCTGCTTGTTCGACACGATACTGAAGTAATTGACGGCCGGTGGAACGCCCACGAAACTCGCCAGCGGAAGCATCGGCGACGGCAACCACGACGCATCGCCGTCGGACATGCCGAACGAGATCCAACCACCCCACCGGGCGGGATCGGCAAACGTCAAGGTACCGTTTGCAAGAAGATTCAATTGCCCATTCGCGGACGGATAAGTCTGTCCCGGCGCACCGATCGCCATGCTTCCCGACAAGGCCGTGAAACCCAACGATGCGGGCAACACTTCAGCCGCCATTCCCTCCACGCCGGCCCCCGCTGCCCCCACGACGGTCGGGCTCGACAGGTTCGGCGCCCCGTTCCCGCCCTGCGCGCCGCCATAGGTCAGGTTGCCGGCCGACGTGAGCACCTTCACGGCCGACGTCGGCGAATAGGATTGGGAATCCACCTTGAGCGAAACCGACTGAAGGCCCGGAATATGGTAAGCGCCAAGCGCCAGCCCCGAGGAAAGATAGGACGGGTTGAATATGCCGCCGATGTCGGCCCCCGTCCGCGCGCTGACGTCCAGCACGCCGTTCTGCGTCGCGAGGATCGTCGCCATCGGTCCGGCATCCCGCGTGCCCACGAACAGATGCTGCGTGCTCGCGCCGAGCCTGCCGCCCGCCGTGATCGTGCCCGAACCGTTCGCGACGAAATAATCGCCGCCCCGGATGTCGCCGCCCGCGCGCACGTCGAGATTGCCGCCGCCGATCACGTTGAGCGCGCCGGACGCCTTGTACCAGGTGGTCGGCAGCGAGACCGCGAGATTCGTCACGTTGCCGCCGGCCGACACCGAGACGTTGCCGCCCGCGCTCAACACGCCCTGATCGAACGCGCCGTAGTTGATGGAGGTCTGCGTGATGTTGCCTTGCGCATCATAGGTATTGCCGAGCTGCATCCACGGCCACCAGAACTGGCTCATGCCGGCGCCCGCTGTACCGGTCACCGAGCCGTCCACGTCGACCGTGCCGACGACCCCCGTCACGTCGCGCTGCGCGCGGATCGTGACGTCCCCCGCGCCCTGCGGGTTGACAGCCGGCGTCAGCATGAAATTCGGCTGGCCGCTCGGCGTCCGGTCGTTGCCGCCCGAGGCGATCAGCGACGTCGTCCCCACCGGCGCGCCGGGCGCGGCCGCGCCGGCCGTATAGATCGCGCCCGGCGCGACCGTATCGAGCAGCGAGATGTCACGCGCCGCCGCGAGATCGATCGAACCGGTATTGGTGCGGATCAGCGTCGGCGCGACGATCGCGCGGCTGTTCGGATCGTTGTAGGTGAAATGGCCATCGGTCGTCATCCGATGCGACTGGTGACCGTCGACCAGGATGTCGCCGCTCGCGCCCGTCGGTTGCAGCGCGAGCGGATTCGCGCTGGTCGGATCCGCGCCGGCCACCAGCCGGAACGACGCGCCGCCACCGCCATTGAGCGCGGCGCTCAGCAAGGGCAGCGGGTTGTCCGGCCGCGCGACGGGCGCCGGCGTGTTGTCGACCGGCGCGGGCGTACCCGTCGTGATCTGCGTGGTGATCGTGCCGGGCTGGATCAGCGCCGTCAGCACCGCGGGCGGAGCCGTCAGCGGCGCGATGTTGTACGGGTGCCGGCTGTTGGCCAGGCCATCGGATCCAATCTGGCTGGTCCACGTCGCCAGATCCTGCACGTAACGCCGATATGCCGCCTCGTAGACCAGCCACGCGTTCGGATTCGCCTGCATGTCGGCGGCGGTCGGCGCGCGCGTCGTCAGTACCGGCTGCCCCTTCACCGGCGCGACGTTCACGTAGTTGGGAGTGATCAGCAAGGACCTCGTCGGCCCGCCGACCACCGAAAACAGATCACTGACGTAGGTCTGGTAGAGGCCGTAGTATTGAGCAACCTGATCGGCCGGCGCATTGACCGCGAACTGATTGCGCGCCGCGGGCGCACTCATCCACTGCTGCAACTTGAAAGTCGGGCTGTCGTAGCCGCCGTACTTCGGATAGCAGTAGCCCGCCGTCGCAGGATTACAGCCAGGCACGTAATGCGGATTCAGCGCGAACGACTGATACGCCTGCGTGAAGCTCGCCGGCTTCGGCGGCGTGATCGTCGTGACGATCGACACGGTCTTGAGGCCCGGCTGCGTCGGGTTCGCGATCTGGAAGAAGCCGTCGGTCAGGCTCGCGTTGACCTTCACGTCGTCCACCGCGCTCAGCGTGACGACGGGCCCCTGCCCGCGGTAGCGATAGGCGAGGTTGGCCGCCGACGCGCCCGCGCCGAGGTTCCAGTTGGTCTGCACCAGGATGTCGCCGCCGTTCACGGCCGCGCTCGGATTGAGCAGCTCGACGCCCGGACGCGCGTGGAAATTGTCGATCCCGGCGAAGCGGTTCTCGAACGTGAAGCCCGGCTTCTGCACGAAGCCCATCACCGTGCCCGGCACGGCCTTGGTCGCATCGCCGTTCAGGTAGCCGTAGAAGCTCTGGTGATCGGCGTTCGCCGCCGAGGGCGTGAAGAAGCCGCTCTGCAACGCCTGCTTCACCTGCGCGTCGGTCATGCTCGCGGGCGTGCCGTCCGCCTTTTGCGGCGTGTACACCGTGGTCTTGCCGGTCGCATCGGTGAAGGTGCCCGCGACCAGCCTGCCGAAACGATCGTACCAGCCGGCCGGATCGACCACGCCGTCGAAGTGCTTCGGTCCCGAGCCCGGGTCGGTCGTGCTCCACACCGCATACGCTTCGAGCCCGGTGTCGCGCGAGCCCGCGATGCGCGCGCCGGACGCGGCCGTCACGTTGACGTCGCCATTCGCGAGCAGCGGCGCGCGGAAGCCTACCGTACCGCCCGACAAGCCGCCCGCCGTCCCGCCCGACACATCGATCAGCGCGCTCGGGCCGAGCGTGATCGCGCCGGAATTCGCCGCCGACACGTTCTCGTAGCCATAGGCCGGGTTCAGCTGCACGACGCCGCCCACCGTGTCGGGCTGCCCGGTCGTACCGATCTGCACCGTACCGCCGCGCTGCTTCGGATCGCTGCCGGCCGCGCGCAGCGTGCCTTCGATATCCACGCCGCTCTTGCCGTACAGCACGATATTGCCGCCCGCCGCGCCCGATGCGTCGATCGTGCCCAGCACCCGCACATTGCCCTGGCCCGGGTTCTGTCCGCCCGCGCCGCCGTCGGCCGTCAATCCGACCACGCGGGCGGCCAGCGTGTTGCCTTGCGACAGCACCAGATTGCCGCCGCGGCTGCGCACGTTGATCGTGTCCGTCACGCCGCTCGTGGCGAGCAGGCGTGCGAGGCCGTCGAGATCGGCCGCCGCGCCCGTGTCGAGCGTGAACGCGCCGCCGCGATAGCCCTTCGCCGCGCCGCCCTTGAGCGTGCCGGCGAGCGTCGCCGCCTGCTTCGGCGCGCTGACCGCCAGGCTGCCCGCCGCCCCGCCGCCCTGCGCGCCCGAGAAGTCGAGCGTCGCGCCGCTCGCGACGCGAATCGCGCCCTGGTCCGCACTCAATGCGATCGCGCCGGCCGGGCCGTATGCATTCACGTCGTAGAACGGCACCGTCACGCCGGCCACGCCGACCAGCGAGCCCGCGCCGATCGTGAGGTCGCCCGCCGTCGCGCGCAGGCTCAGGTTGCCGGACGGCGCGAGCAGTTGCGCGCCGTTGTCGCTGAGCGTGCCGCCCGTGAACGACAATTGTCCGCCGAGCACGGTGCGCGTGAGCGCCGTTCCGGTCTGTGCATTCAGATTGAGCGCGCCCGTCGTCACGATGCGTTGCGACGAACCGCTGTCCGCCAGATACACCGGCGCATTCATCGTCACCGGCAGCGCGCCGAAATCGAAGCTGCCGCTCTGCTGCCCGACGATGCCCGACGATGCGTTGAACACGGCCGAGCCGAAGCCGGCCAGCCGCTTGTCGCCGGCACCGAAATCGAGTTCCTGCGCGTTCACGGTCAACGTGCCGCTGCCGGCCGCGCCGGCCGCCGCCGCGCCGCCGAGTTCGTTCGACAGCACGACGCGCTGGCCGTTGAGCGTCACGCCCCCGCCGTTGCCGACGAAAGTGGCCGCACTCAGGTCGACGCTCTTGCCGAACGTGACGTTCAGGCTGTCCGCGAAATGCATCGCGCCGCGGCTGCGCAGCGTCAGTTGATCGGTATTGCCGAACTGCGCAAGCGTGTCCGGCCCGATCACGAAGCCCGGCAATTGCGTCGCGCCGGCCCCGCGTTCGTTGGTGAAGGTGATGATCGAGCCGTTCACCGCGATCGCCTTCGCGGCCAGTTGCGCGCTCGGATCGACGCGCAGGTCGCCCGACGAATCGAGCGTCAGCGACGCACCGCCGTTCAGTGTCGTATTCGCGCCGACCTTCAGCAGGCCGGGCGTCGCGCCCGTCACGTTGCTGCGCGTCACCAGCGCCGGTCCGCCGTTCGATACGCGCAGCAGCGCGCCGTCGCCCGCGACCGCCGTCGTGCCCGCCGTGCTGTCCGCGACGCGGCCGATCGTGATCGGCTGCGCGGCCGCGGCCGGATAGCTGCCGGCTGCCTTCACGACGCTGCCCGACTGGATCTCCAGCCCGCGCGCCGCATTCGGATCGACGCCGCTGCCGTCGGTCTTGGTGACGAGCAGGATTTCCGGGCCGGTCAGCGCCGAATTCGCGTCGTTCGACACCACCACGCTGTTTGCGATCGTGTCGATCGTGATGCCGCTGCGGGTCTGCGTGCGGGTGCCGCCGATCAGCAGGCTGCCCGCGCCGAGCGCATCGAGCTGCCCGGCGTCGATCTGCAGGTAGCCGTTGAGCGCAGGCGCATTGGCCGCGGTGATCTGGATGTCGCGCGAGGCGATGTCGACGCTCGCGCTCGCGCCGCCCGGCGCGGCATCGGGCTTGAGCGACGCGCCGAGCCGCAGCGCCTGGGTCGCGGCGAGCACCAGCTGGCCCGCGTCGCGCGGGAGAGCCGGCTGCGTGCTGCCGCTCTTGGTCGCCTGTTGCGCGAAGAAGGTGTTCGCGCTCGTCGCGTTGTACTGCGAGTACTGCTGCCACGCCGGACCGGACTGCACGATGAACTGCGTCGGCGTCGCGCTGCGGCTGCCGCTCAACGCGTTGACCTGATAGCCGGCGACGAGTGCGCTGCCGTCCGGCAATACGCCCGCCATGCCGACGGCCGGCGTGGCGCCTTGCGCAACCACGCGGAACGCGCCCGGCAGCGTCGCGTATTTCGCCGGCAACAGCGTGTAGACCCCCGCCGCGAGTCCGGGCACGCCTTGCAGGTACACCGCCTGTCCGACCATCGCGCCGGCGCCGGCCTGGCCCACGCCGATGCGCGCGCTCGCGCCGGTCGACGACGCGGCCGACGGCTGCGTGATCTGCGCGAACACCGGATCATAGGCCGCGACGGGCGCCGCATAGCCGGGCAGGATCGCGTACACGTCGGCCGCGCCGGGATTGACCGGCACGACCGCGCCCGCCGCGTTCGTCGCGTAGCTGACGTTGTAGCGCGCGAGCAGGTCGCGGCTGCCGCCCGTGCCCGGCACCCATTCGATCGCGCGCAGGTCCCCGCCGCCCGTCAGGTCGATGGTCGCGCCCGATTGCAGGTCGACCTGGGCGCCGCTCACGCGGATCAGCTTCGCGGGCGGTGCGGTCACGTCGGCCACGTTGGGCACGCCGAGCGGATTGTATTGCCACTGCGTGCCGTCGACCGTCACGCCGTACGGCAGCACGCGGCCGCCGTTCGACACCGACGTGATGCTGCCCGGCGCGAGCGTGACGGATTGCGTGGCCGTCAGTGGCGCGCCGCCGAACAGCGCCTGGGTGCTTTTGTCGGTCGGATCGTCGACCCCGAGCACCACGCTGCCGGACGGCGCGCGCACGACCCCGGCCTGCACGATGCGGGTCGCATCGACGAGCAGGCTGCCGCCCGCCGACAACGGCACGTCGCCCGCGCCGTTCGAGCGGAACGTCACGGTGGTCGGCGCGGGCTTGCCGGTGCTCGCGTCGGTCGGGCCGACCGCGTCGATCACGAAGGTGCTGCCGCTCGCGGGATACACGTTCGCCGCGCTCAAGGTCAGGTCGCCCGCCGAATACAGCAGGCCCGAGCGCAAGCCGGTGCCGTTCGCCGCGAGCGACGACAGCCGGATGTCGCCGCTGCTCGTCAGGTTCGCCCGCGCGAAGCGGTTCAGTTGCAGCTGGTTCTGGACGTCGATGAAGCGTGCGTTGACGTTGAGCGTGCCGTCGCCCAGCGCGGCGACCGGCTGCAATGCATTCGGCGTCACGCCCGACCCGCTCAAGGCGACATAAGGCGCGTTCAGCGTCACGGTCGGCGCGCCGACCGCGCGCGTGCCGGCCGTGAGCGCGGGCAGCCCGGTCGCGCCCGACGGCAATGCAACGAGTTGCGGCGTATTGAGGATCAGTGCGTTGGCGAGCGTCAGGTCGATGTTGCCCGCGAATGCGATCGGCGTGGCCAGGTTCGGGTTGGCGGGCGCCGCATTGCCCAGCACCAGCGTCGACACCCCGGAATCGGCGATCGTATCGAGCGAAAAACGCAGCATGCCGTTTGCACCGCCGCCAAGCACCGCGCCGGGCCGCGTCGCGTCCGGCAGGATGACGCCGCTCTGCTGGACGAGCAGGGCCTGCGCACCCTTCGCTGTGATCGTCTGACCACCCGGCATCAAGACGTTGATGGGCGTCGTCGCGAACGGCAGCACCGTAACGGTTCCGCCCTGTGCGCCGGACGCGCCGCCTTGCGCAGCCAGCGTGCTGTTGAAGAACAGGCCGCTGCCCGCCCCCAACGTCAGCGTACCGGCATCGCTCCAGACCGGCTGGTTCCGATACGTGCCGTCGGCCTGCAACTGGTCGAAGCGCGCGGCGCTTCCCGATACGTCGATCCGCGAGCCCGGTTGGGCGACCACCGATCCCGTGAGGTCCGACAGAATCACCGAACCACCCGCGAGCACCTTGCCCGTCTGCGGCACGACGACCGTCGCGCCGATCTGCTGCGGCAGGCTGAACGGATTCGCGAGCGCGACACCCTGCGCGTCGAGCACGGCGTTCGACCCGAGCCACACCGAATGGCTCGGCGAGAAATACCCCGAACTGAGCGATACCTGGCCGGCAGACGTCGCCGGAGACGCTTTCGAAGAATCCGCGCTCAGTACGATCGAACCGCCCGGCGCGACGATCGAACCCAGCACCGTCACCTGCGCGGGCGAACCGAGACGCACCGCCGCGCCGGGGTCCGCGATGATCGATGCGCCTTCGGCGAGCGTCACGCCGCCCGTGACACCCGGATAAGCCGGCAAAGCCTGCGGGGTGCCAGGATTGGCGGGATCGGTGGCGGGCACCCAGTTCAACCACTCGCCGCCCGTCATGGTCACGCTCGTCGGCTGTCGATGATAGGCATCGAGCGTGCCCACCGTGGTCAAGCCACCGGTGTTCAGGTCGCTGCCGGTCGCCGCATGCTGCAATGCACTCGCGTCGGGCAGCAGATTCCGCTGCGTCACGCGCACCGTCGTCCCCGGCGCGATGCCTGCGTCATACACGGCGTTCAGCACGTACTGACCGAAGCCCTGCGTCGAGAAAAACTCAGCCGGCAATACGGTTGCCCAAGCGGGCGCCGCACCGTCGCCCACCAGAAAGCCCAGGCCGTGAAGCGTCAGCGCGCCGCCCCCCGCCAATCCCGCGCCGCGCAACGTACCGCCCAACACGATCTTTCCGCCGACCGGCTGCGCAGCCGGGAACTTCCCGTCGCCGTTGAACAGCGAGGCATAGGTCGACAGCGTGATGCTGCCGCCCTGCCCCCGCGCGATGCCGTCCGTCATCAGCAGCGTGCCGTCCGCCTGCATCACGCCGCCGCTCGACACGTCGAGCACGCTGCCCGGCTGCAGCACGACCGACCCTGACGTATCGAGCTTGGTGGCGTTGTTCAGCTTGCTGTCCACGGAAATCGAAATCGAACCGCCGTTGATGAACTGCGTGCCGGCGAGCCCCGTTGTCGCGCTCGGGCCGACCGGCGGCAGCGCGTTGTTGACCCACTGGCCTGCCGCGCTCACCGTCGCGCGTGGTCCGATCGTGATGTTTTGCGGCGTGTCGCCGTCCAGCACGCCGGTCGGATTGCGCATCGACAGCGATATCTTGCCGCCCGGTGCGATCAGATCGCCCAGCACGGCGATGGGCGCCCTGACGCTGGCGGAGAACGCGATCGAACCACCTGGTTGCACGCGCAACTGGCTGCCTTGGGGGACCAGGATCTGAGTACCGGACACCGTGTCGAGTCCGGCGCTCACGTTCGAGAAGCCCGCGTTGCGGATCATGTCGGTCGACAGCGTGGTCCAGGCCAGCACGTTGTCATACCCCGCGCCGCTCAACGCCGCGAGCGGCGTCGCCGCACCGAAACCCGGCAACAGATCGGCGAGCGGCGTCGCATGGTCGCGCACCACGATGCCGCCGTGCTGTCCGTCGAAATACGAGAAGTTACCGCTCGACGATGCACTGCCCGCAACCGCGGCCGCCCCCAGCGCAAACGTGCCGCCCACCGGCTGGCTCGACCCCTGCACCTGCCTCGCCCCCGCGAACGCCTGCGCGCTGACCGCGCCGTCGAGCGCCGCGGCCTGCGCCGCGAACACATTGAGCGTGCCCGCGTTGCCGCCGGCGATGTAGTCCGCCTGATAGGCGCCGCCCGTCAGCAGCGGGTTGTACCAGACCGTGTTCACCTGCCAGCGCGGATGCGACTCGACGAACTGCCCCGCGATGCCGACGTAGCGCGTGTAGGGATTGGCCTGTCCGATCGGCACGATCGCGCCGTTCGCATCGATCAGGCGCGTCGTGTTCAACGTGCCGCCCAGGTAGTGCACGTAGCCGCCGTTCAGGTTCAACGACGATCCTTGCGCGGTCATCACCTGATCGCCCGCGAGCGTGATGGTCCCGCCGTTCGTCAGCAGCTGGTTGACCGAGCGCGGCATCAGGCTCACCAACCCCGACAGGTTGAGGATCGGGCTGCCGACCCAGGCGAGGCCGTCGGCATTGGTGCCGGTCAGCGTGCTGTCGACCACCACGTTCTTCAGCGTGAACAGGAAACTGTTGCGCAGCAGCGGCGAATCCGCGAGTTCGTTCTGGCCGATCCGGGCCACCGTCAGCAGCGCGCTCGCCGCCGGCAGTTGCACGTCGGCGAGCCCGGACACGTCGATCGTCGCGCCGCGATCGAGGTAGATCCGGCCCGGCGCGACGGCGCTGTCGGCCGCGGTTTGCCGCACGCTCTGGCTGGTCAGCGCAATCGCGCTGACGGTCGCGCCCGGGGCCTCGATCAACGCGTCCGGCTGCATCAGGATGCCGCGCGTCAGCAGGGCAATGCTGCCCGACGAAAACGCGCCGTTCGGCCCCGAGGTCGCGGTGCCGCCGTTCGCGTCGGGCAGGACCGTCGTGACCGACCCCGGGCCGAAACTCAGCACGCCCGCGCGCAGATAGCTCGGGGTCTGCGTCGAGCTGGTTTGTTGATAGGGCGAGTCCAGGGTGCCGTCCGGTCGATACGCGCCCCACTCGTCCGCCGTCGAGATCGAGATCGCGCCCGGGTTGCTGACGCCCGTCGTCACGCCCACCACGCCGTCCTGCCTCACGCGCGAGCCGAGCAGGTTCACATAGCCCTTGTCGGCCTGCACGATGCCGGTATTGACGAGCGTGCCGGTCGGCGTGACATCCTGGCCGTTCAGCGTGAGGCTGCCGGTCAGGCGCGGCACCAGGGCGGGCGACGTGGTGGAATCGAAGCCGACGCCGATGCCCGCCGCGAGGATCGCCTGTCCGCTGCCGGTCGTGATCGCGCCCGCGTTGGTCACGTTCGGCGCTGCGATCAGCACGAAGCCGCCGTCCGTCGCCGTACCGTTCGCATGGGTGCTGATCGACGCGCCGCGCTCGATCGTCACGTCGCCCGACTTCACATACTGTCCCGCCGACGACAGCGCCACGCCATTGGCAAGACCGAGCGCGCCGGTGGTCGCATTGCTCACCGGCGTGCCCCGCAATCCGCCCAGCTGATTGAAGAACTGCTGGTTGCTGGCCGCGATGTCGGCGGCGGTCGGCTTCAGCGTGTTCGTCATGTTGAGGAAATCGAGCGACGACGCAACGAGCGAATGCACATTCACCTGCGAGCCCGCGCCGAACAGGATCCCGTCGCGGTTGATCACGAACACCGAGCCCTGCGCCTTCACGCTGCCGAGGATCTGGCTCGGCAGCCCCGACGGGTCGGCCACGCGGTTCAGCACCGCCCAGTTGTTCGCGCCGTTGGCCTGCGTGCCGCCCGACTGGTCGAAGTTCAGCGTGGTCTGCCGGCCGACGTTCATGGTCTGCCAGGTCAGCACCGCGCTCTGGCCGGTCTGCTTGACGTCGACGGTCACGCCGCCGCGCCCGTCGACCGACTGGGTCGGCAGGTTCGCGTTCTGCCACAGCGCGGAATTCGCGATCGCGCCCGGCGCGACCTGCAGGCCGCCGATCGCGAGCCCGTTCGGCACCGTCGACGGTTGCGCGGCGGCGGCCGCCGCGGCCGCCTGCTGCGCGGCCATCTGAGCGGCGATGCCCTGCGCCGCGCGCGCGAGGTTGACGATCGACGGCTGGCTCGCCTGCAAGGCCTGCTGCGGCGACACGCCGACGCTCGGCATCCCCGGCATGCCCGCGCCGCCGGCCGCGCCCGGCGCGCCCATGCGCGCGCCGACCTGCCCGAGGTTCATCATCGCCTGCGCGTGCGCATGCGTGGCCGCGCTCACGGCCACCATCACCGCGACAGCCTGGCATAGCGGCCTCACCGACAGCGGACGAGGGGAACGGCGGGAGAAAGGCCGGGCCTGGCGGGTGACACGTGCTCGCATCGCTTGAATCCTGGATCTGGATGAAATGTGAGCCGTGCCGCATGCCGCTCGGCACCGGTCATTGCCCGATCGGGCGCGAGCCGGAACCGACCGCGCCAATCCACGGGAGACTAAGGAGCCGCGATGGCATGCGTATTTATGATGTTACTGACATCGTCCGCCGCATGACACGCGTGACGGACATTCCGTCATCGCCTTGACATGTTGCGTACCTGCCGTCAGGAAGCCGAAGCGATGCGGCGGCAACGGCTTCAAGGCGATGCGCGCACGGCCGCCAGCGCCGCGGCGACCGCATCGAGCACCGCGCTCCAGTTTCCCGGCGCGGACTGCCGGAACAGTCGCGCGCTCGGGTACCACGGGCTGTCGTCACGATCGAGCAGCCAGCGCCAGTCCGGCGCGCTCGGCAACGGCACCCACGGCGGCGCGCCGAGCGCGCCCGCGAGATGCGCGACAGCGGTATCGACGCTCACGACCGGATCGAGCGAATCGATCAGCGCGGCGGTGTCGGCGAAGTCGTGCAGCTCGGCCGCCTGATCGCGCAACGGCGACGCGGCGAACACCTCGGCATCGCGCGCGGGGATGCGCGCCTGCAAGCTGATTCCATCTCTTTTATCTTTAAAATGCCAGAATATTAGCTATCTCGGTAGTTGGCCGAGGCCGGCGCGCATGCCCGGGCCATATTCGCGTACAGGCGCCGGCCGGCTACTCCATGCAGCCGTCCGAATCGCCGGGCTGCGCGGCAGCGCTCGCCATCCTCGGCCGCCCCCGGATGCACTTTCCATGCGATGCCGAGGCATTCGCATCACGCCCCAAAGCCGACCGGCGTCGGCGCGATGCCTGGCATGGGGTGGTTGGGCGTGACATGACGCAAGATGGACACCGCGCATCGACAACCCCGTCACGCATACGGCGCGCTCAAGACGCCTGCCCGGCGCCCATCGAGCCGCCACGGCAACCGCCATGCCGGGCGATATCGATTTGCGCCGCTCGCCATGCATCGCGTTCCGCCTCGCTCGAATGACCCGGCGCCTCTTCTCACTGCCCGAGCGGCACCGTGCGCACATAGCGCAGCGCACCGCGCCCGAGCGCGACCGACATTCGCAAGCCGCGCGGCAGGGGCATCTCGGTCGTCGCCGTGGTGCTGACCGCGTACTGCGCGAGATAACGCGCATAGGCGGCGTCGATGGCCTCCTGCTTCGCGGTCCAGCCGTCGGGCGGCAGCCAGACGGCGAGCGTCAACGCGCGTACGTCGGCGCCGACCACCACGCCCGGCAGTTTGTCGAGATTCGCGATGGCGTCCGCGAGCAGCTTCAGCGATGCGACGGGCGCCGACGCGCTGCGCGTCAGCGTGCGCCCTTGCAGCCGATAACGCACCACTTGCAGGCGCGTCATGCCGTCGTCCGCGCCGACGTGCCGCACGAGCACCAGTTCGTTCGGCCGCAGCCGCAGCGGCGCGCCGTTCATCTCGCCCGGCGTCGCGAGGTTCAGCAGATCGTATTGCAGTTGCCCGAAGCAGCGGCCGAACGCGCGCGTCTCGGCGAGGCTCGCGACCACGCCGTCGCGGCCGCGGATCGTCGCGTCGAGCCCGCGCCACGACAACACCGCGACCACCGCGAGCAGCGTGATCGCGACCAGCATCTCGATCAGCGTGAAGCCCGCCGTGCGCCGGCCGGCGCGCGCCGCGCGACGTTCAACGCGGCGCTTCATCGTGCACCTGGGTCGCGGCCGCCGCGAGCGCCGTGCCCCCCTTGCGCGACAGGAACACCTTGACCGACACGTCGCGCAGCAACGGCGACGCGGCCGCCGCGCCGACCGTCTGCCGGCACACGAAGCGATAGCGTCCCTGCGGACAATCGAACTCGGTCTGCCCGATGGGCGGCCAGGCGCGCGCGATCACGACTTCGCCCAGCGCGTTGTCCGCGCTCCACAGCGCAAGCTGCCGCACGCGCGCCGACTCGGTGCTCTCGGTCAGCGCGCCCACCGCGCGCAGCACCGCGCCCAGCGCGATCGCGACGATCGCGAGCGCCACCAGCACCTCGATCAGCGTGAAACCCGTATCCCCGTTCCGCACCCGCATCCATCCCCCGCCGCCCCGTTGCGTCCGGCGCGGCGTGTGCGGCCCGCGCCCGAAAGCGTCGAGGGTAGCGGCGCGCGGTGACGCCCCGGGGTCGGAATGTGCGTCATTCCCGCCGCGCGCACGACGCACATCGCCGTGTCACATCGCGCGGATCTGATGCCACGGTACGGCGTTTCCGTCATCGCCGCGCCGCGCGGCGCGGTTATGCTCGCGCACGCCCGCTGCTTCCCCCGGTACTGGACCGGTATCGCCATGAAAGAACGGCCGATGCTCGAGTACGCACTGCACCCGGTCGAGGATCGCCTGATCCACGTCGACGATCTCGCGCACGTCGGCGCCTTGCCGCGCCCGTGGGCGCGCTGCCCGCTGTGCCTGGGCCCCCTGTGCGTGGTGTCGCTGCGCGATCGCGCGCGCAGCCGTCGCTTCATGCATCTCGCGCGCGACCTCGCGGCCTGCCCGCTGGTGCGCGACGCGCTGCCGAATCCGCTCGCCATGCGCATCGGCCCGCCGCTCGATGCGCGCGGCCGGCAGCGGCGCGCGCATTTCCTGCTGCACTGGCCCGGTCACCTGCAAACGATCCGGCGCGTCGCGTCGAGCTTCGGCATCGCGCGCTTCATGCACGCGATCGAGCATGCGGACGTCCTCAAGCTATGGGCGTGGCCGACGCTCGCGCAACGCGACATTCCCTACATCCTGCTGGTGCTGACGGAATTCATCGCGGCCGCGCCCAGCGGGCGGGCCGCGCTCTGGTCGCGCTTCTGGTTCAACGGCGCGGTGCGTGAGATCGACGATCTCAGCAAGCCGGCCGGCAAGCTGCCGCGCCTGTTCCGGCTGCGCTACCGGCCGCCGCGCCGCGCGGTGTTTCCGGGCGTGCGGCACCTGATCGATTGCGCGCCCGTGGAGATGGAGGATCCGGACGCGCCGACGGCGCCGGACGGGATGCCGCGCCAGGACGTCGCGGCCTTCGAAGCGTTCATGGCGCGCGCGTGGCGCCGCGCGGCCGAGTGAGTGAATGCCTGCGGGCCAAAGGCCGGCGCGGGCCCACGCGCCGGCCGCGGCATCAGGCGACGTGCACCGGCGCCGGCTCGTGCGCCCCGACGCCCGAGGTGTCGACACCCGACGTCCCGACGCCCGACATATCGACGCCCGGCCTGTCCGCACCCGCGATGCAGCGCGCGAGTTCGAGGTCCTTGAGCCGATTCGTCAGTTCGACCCACTGCTCGATCGACACCAGACACGCGATCGGCCGCTGATGCCGCATCACGACCAACGGATGGCCGCCGACGTCCCGCAACGCCTTCGACGGATTCTTGCTGAGATCACGAGTCGTGATCGCCGATACCCCCTGCATCGACCATTGTTCCATTCCAGCCCTCTCAAGCGGATGTGCATCGTAGGCCCGCGCGCGTGGAACCGGTTCTTGGCCGGCGCTCGACGCGGCCCGCGGGCGATCTGGGTGATCCGGCGCATCCGGCGCCGCGCCGAGACGCGGCCGCATGAGCGCCCGGGGCGGCATGCCGCCCGATGCCGGCGCGTGCGGTCCGGCATCGCCGGTGTGTGTAATGCACTGAAATGGTGTTGCAGGGAAATGGCAAGCCCGTGTCGAAATGTACTGTACAGACGAACCTGCTCCGGAATCCGTGCGGAACCGCCGGCGAAAAGCCGAGATTACGGAGCCGCGCGACACCGCGCATCCGCATCCCGACGACGCAATATCCTCCGGACTGATTTACTTCCTGAATAAATCATCGCTTCCAATACGTCGAATTGTTGACGAAAATCCCCAAACAAATCGCCTAATTCAAACAGCCGATTTCGTCAACCGGCATTTAATACAGTTGCCATCCATTAGACAAACATTTCAAATTCGACCCGCTTAACAATTGCTTTCAAATAAATTCATTTAAAAAACAAGGGAAATCATAAAATCCCGGCACGAGGTCGAGACGACGCCGATCCTGGCTACCCAAGGAATCACGGCACATTCATCTGGATCTCCCCATTGGCCGCAGCAATCCAACAGCAATCCTTTTCTTCAATTCAATTCGCTCGATTTACGAACTCAATAGTTTCACAAAACCGATTCCATTCTTTTTTCGTAAACCGAAATCAGAACAATTCAGCAAATCAGGCAATTAAAACGACGAATTCCGTTCGCCCCGTGCGGCAATGCCGAACACCTCGGAGCCGAAGCGCGAGACGCTGACGGCAGGCGGAATCGAACACGCGGATCTCGAATACAACCACGGAGAAGCACGAACATGCGTGAATACGTACTAGGTCACTCGCCGACGGAACTCAAACGGCTCGATTACCAGTCGGAAATGCTGCGCCCGATCACGCGGCGCTTGCTGGAGTCCGCGGGCATCCGGCCCGGCATGCGTGTCCTCGACATCGGATGCGGGACGGGCGGCGTGAGCCTGCTTGCCGCCGAACTGGTCGGTCCCACGGGTTCGGTGACGGCGATCGACCGCAGCGGATCCGCCATCGAGACGGCCTCCGGGCATGCCGCCGAGGCCGGCCTGGACAATCTCCGCTTCGAGGTCTGCGCACTCGATCAACTCCAGGCGGCCCATGAATTCGACATCGTCGTCGGCCGCTATGTGCTGTCGCATCAGCCCGACGCCACGGCGTTCCTGCAGCTCGCCGCGCGTTTCGTCCGGCCGGGCGGCGCGCTCGGCTTTCACGAACCGGACCTCGTCCGGCAGACCGGGTCGAGCCCCAGCGTCGCGCTCTGGGACACGATCGTGCGCGAGGTGCTCGAACGTTGCCAGCACGGCAGCGCGACCTATGACGTGGCGCGACGCCTGGTGCAGGCATTCGCCGTCGCCGGGCTGCCGACGCCGACGATGTCCTATGAAATCCCGCTCGGCGGCGGTCCTGCGTCCCCGCTCTGCTCGTGGCTGGCGCAGTCGCTGCGCACGCTGTCGGGCGGCGCGCAGCACACCCAGCTCGCCAGCGGCGAAACCGTCGATCTCGATCAACTGAGCGCGGACCTGCAACGCGCCTTGCTCGACGCACAGGCCCAGGTCGAATTCCCGGGCCAGGTGTGCGCCTGGATCCGGCTGTAGCCGCCCCGCCCCGCCATCGAGGGATCGCGGGGCCATTCACCCGTCAACGCCGCAGACACACTCATCTGTCCTAGAGGGCGCTATCCATGCACGATCCATTCACCCAGGCAGGGAATGGCACGCAGTTCGACCCGATCGGGGGGCTGCCGCACCCCGCCGTCGATTCATCGCAGCACACCGCGCGCATCGCCGTCAGGCGCGCCGTCGCCGCCGACAGCGAGACGCTGGCCGGCCTGTTCCGCGACGCCTATGGCGTGACCACCCACCCGTGCCAGTCGGCCGGCTATATCGCGCAATCGATCACGCGGGCGAAGGGCCGCTGGTACGTCGCGGAGTCGGCCGGCATGGTCGGCTGCATCTGCTTCCTGCGCAACACGGTCAACCGGACCTGGGAACTCGGGCACGCTGTGATCGATCCGGCCTACCGGCGGCTCGGCGTGTTCTCCATGCTGCTGCGCACCGGGCTCGAACAGACGGAGATCCAGTCGGACGAAATGGTGTTCGCCGTCACGCGCTCGTTCGCCGCGTACCGCGCCTTGACGAAGGACGTCGCGAGCATCCTCGTCGGCCATGACGGCGGACCGAACTGGGTCGACTCCATCCGGGAATATCACGTGACGGCGATCGCCCAGCGGATCCCCGCGTATTTCCCGCACGTCGCGCCGCCCAACGAGGTATGGCGCCGCTCTCCGTTCATCCACGATCGCGTGTATGCGCCGCTGGGCCTCAAATGGCGCACCGGCCTCTATCCGTCTCTGCTGTTCTCCGGCGAGGGAACGCATGCCGGGCACGACTTCACCTACTGCAGGGACGATCACCTCGATGCGATCCAGCTGTGCGGATACCGGGTATCGGGCGACGAAACGCAGACCGCCGACGCCTTGGCCCGCTTCATGACGCATCACGCGCAGTGCAGCTATGTCAGCGGCGACGTCCTCGCCCACAACGTCGTGCTGATCCAGGCGATGCTGAATCTGGGCTTCGGCATCACCGCCTACCTGCCGGCCTGGCACTGGCATCAGGGGCGTCGCTACGACTGCGTGCGGCTCGTCAGGCAGCGCTTCGACACCATCAACATGAACGGCTTCGATACGCAGATCGATGGATTCGATCTCGCATTCCAAAGGCTCGCGGAGGATCTGCTCGAAACCCGCGAACTCGAGTTCGAGCAGTAAGCCCGCCACGGCACGGGGCGCGACGCATCGCATGCATTGGGTGGGCATCGCGCCGCCCGGCGCCGGCCGAGGCGATCGCTCTTAAACGCTACATCGAGAAAGGACAACGAACATGACGAAGGAAGAATGGCTGGCGGTGCGCAAGCAATTGCCCGACGGCCCGCAGGGATACTGGACCGTCGGGCTCTGGCTGCTGGATATGTCGATCCTCGGCGGCGCATGGCTGCTGTGGACCCGCGGCAGCCTGCTCGCGCGCGTCTGCGCCGTGGTGCTGGCCGAGCTGTCCGTGATCCAGATCTACCTGATCCTGCACGAGGCGATCCATCGGTCGGTATGCCGGAACCGCTTCATCAACGAAGCCGTCGGCCACGCCAGCGGCTGGCTGATCGCGCTGCCGTTCCTGCCCAGGCGGCGCAATCACCTGGGCCACCATGCCTGGACGGCTCATCCGAAGCGCGATCCCGAGAACAAGGGGATGATCGAGAAATTCTCGGTGATGACGGAACAGCAGGCCAGGACGCTCGAATTCCTCTGGCGCCACTGGATTCCGATCATCGCGATCAACCACTTCGTCAATCATTGGCTGTGCGTGCTCAGGCCGCCCGCCGGCGACGCCGCGCGCAAGACGTCGAAGCAGGAGGCGCGGTTCGCCGTGATCTATCTCGCCGGCTACGGCCTGCTCGCGTACTGCGCGGTGCATGCCGGCGTGTTCGCCGAATTCGCGGCGTTCGTCGCGATCCTGCTGGTCTTGCTGTGGCTCGCGGTCGAGTTGCTCAACCTGCCGCATCACGCCGAAATCCCGCTGCTCGCGAACGACGCCCAACGCCCGCCGCTCTGGGAACAGGACATCGTCTCGCACAGCTGCCGGTCCGTCCCGATCTGGTCCAAGTACATCATCCTCAGCTTCAACCTGCACATCGCGCATCACGCGTTTCCGTGGATCGCCTGGTATCAGTTGCCCAGGACGCAGCGCATCCTCGATGCGAAGAATCTCGATCCCGCGGCGAAGCAGATGGACGAGTGGGAGTTTTCGCTGACCAATCGACGCCGGCCCCTGCTTCAGCTCATGGGGCACTTCTTCGACAAGCGCGCGCCCTCGCGTCCTCAGGTATAGAGCGACGCTTCGGGCAATTCGCCGGTCAACGCATAACGCCCGACGTCGCGCACGCGGTAGTCGAGCGGATCGTGCAGCGTATGCGTGCGCGCGTTGCGCCAGAAGCGGTCGAGCGCCAGCGGCGCGGCCGTCGCGCGCGCGCCGCACGCATCGAACAGCGCCTCGCCGAGCGCGAGCGCCGCGCGCTGCGCGACGATCTTCGCCTCCGACACCGCGAGCGCCGTTTCCGCGCGCGCGTCGACGCTCAGCGCGTCGCCGGCCTCCCACGCACGCTGCAACGCGCCGGCCGCGCGCTCGGCCAGCGCCTCGGCGGCCACCGCCTGCACCCGCATCTCGCCGAAGCGCTGCAGCGTATAGGGATCGTCGCTCGCCTGCGCGACGCCCGCATGCACCCACGCGCGCCCATGTGCGCGCACGTAGTCGCGCGCCGCGTCGAGCGCGCCTTCGGCCAGACCCGCGAACAGGTTGGTCAGCACCAGTTGCGACACCAGCGTGCGCAGTGTCGCGCGCGGCGTCGGCGGCATCTCGGAACGATGCAGGACTTCGTCGGCCTCGACCCGCACCGCCTCGAACGACACGCTGCCGCTGTCGGTCTGGCGCTGGCCGATCGGATCCCAGTCGTCGTGCACGGTGATGCCGGCGCGCGCGGTCGGCACCACGGCGAACACCGGCTTGCCCGTCGCGGCGTCGTGCGCGGACACCGTCATGCGCTGCGAGCCCCGCGTACCCGAGCAGAAACCCTTGACGCCGTCGAGCCGGTAGCCGCCGTCCGGCGTCGCCCGCGCCTGCAGGCGCGCATCGAGCGGATTCACCGCATTGCCCCACCACCAGCCATGCTCGACCGTGCCGCGCAAGTAGCGTTCGCGCTGCGCGGCATTGCCCCAGACCTCGACGCTGACCACCTGCAGGCACTGGAAACCGACCAGGTGCGCGAGCGCGCTGTCGACCCGGGCCAGCGCGCGGATCGTGCGGTAGATCTCGGGCCATGCGGCTTCCTGGCCGCCGAACGCGCGCGGCACCGCGAGCGTCAGCAGCCCGGCCGAGGCCAGCCAGTCCTTCTCGCGCGCGGCATGGCCGCCCGCGCGATCGCGTTCGGGCGCGCTCGCGCGCAGCGCATCGAGCAGCGCCGCAAAAGTGCGCGGCGCGTCACCCGCGTCAGCCTCGCCCGCGAGCGGGGACGGCGTGTGCCGATCGTTCATGCGACGGCCTCCAGCGCGGCGCGCCCGGCCGTCAGCGCAACCAGCGGCCGCAGCGTCGCGCGGCCCGTCAGGCGTACGAGCATCTCGCGCCGCCACGCATCGTAGATCGCGCGATAGTGCGTGACGTCCGCGCCGAACACGGCCGCGACATGCGCGTATTCGTCATGCAAGTAAGTGTCGAGACGCTGCTGCTGCGCATCGTCCGCATCGAGCACCTGCTCGATCAAGGCGTCGCGCGCGCCGGCCGGCAATGCATCGCGGGTCGCCAGCCACCAGCCGACGATCTGCACGCGATGCCATTCCTCGTCGGGCTTGATGCGCGCCTCGCCGTACTCTCGCATCTCGGCGTCGCCGATGCGCGCGGTCTTGCGCTGGATCCACAGCTTCGCGAGGATGTGCAGCTCGTAGTGCCATTGGAACGCGAGGAAGCCCGGCACGTCGCGCAGCGCGAGATCGCCGACGCGCGCCCAGTGCGCACGCACCCGCCGCGCGATCTCGGGCAGCGGATCGCGGCCCGTCAATGCCTCGACGCGCGCGCGGGCCGCCGCCGCATGCGCGCCGTCGTCGCCGAGCTGGCGCGACAGGATCAGCTGGACATGCGGATCGTCGCGGAACAGCGTATCGATCGCGCGCGCCGCCACCTGCACGATGAACAGGTCGTGCGACGCCATCCGCGTGTAATAGTCGGCGATCGCGGCCACTTCGGCCGCATCGCGCGGCGCGCGCGGCGCAATGGTGAGCTTTTCCGGGAACGCGGGCAGATGGCGTCGCGCCACCTGCACGAACAGGCGCTCCTCGAACGGCAGGCGCCATTCTTCGAGGGGATCGAGCGGGGCAGTCGTCATGATTCAGGGATCCTTGCGGCGCGCGGCGCGCCGCGTTCAGGTTCTACGGGTCAGGCGGCGCGCGAGGCGATCGCCGCCGAACTGGACGGTCGTGACGAGCGCGATCAGGATCGCGATCACGGTCGCCATGACCGTGGTGTCGAAGCGCTGGTAGCCGTAGCGGATCGCGAGATCGCCGAGCCCGCCCGCGCCGACCGCGCCCGCCATCGCGGTCGAGCCGATCAGCGCGACCACGGTGATCGTGAAGCCGCCGAGCATGCCGGGCAGCGCCTCGGGCAGCAGCACGTGCCAGACGATGTGACGCCGCTCGGCGCCCATCGCCTGCGCGGCCTCGATCAGCCCGCGATCGACTTCGCGCAGGCTGACCTCGGCGATGCGCGCGAAGAACGGGATCGCCGCCGCCGACAGCGGCACGATCGCCGCCCATACCCCGATGGTGGTACCGATCAGCACGCGCGTGAGCGGCAGCAGCGCGACCAGCAGGATCACGAACGGCGTCGAGCGCAACGCATTGACGAGCGCGCCCAGCGGCGCGTTGAGCGCGCGGCGCGCATAGATGCCGCCGGGCGCGGTGGTGACCAGCACGAGCGCGAGCGGCACGCCGGCCAGCGCCGCCGCGCAGGCGGACACCGCGACCATCCACAGCGTGTCGCGGACCGCATCGACCAGCTCGGGCAGCCACAGCTCAAACATAGCCGAGCACCTCGACGCGGCCCGCGTGCCGGCGCGCGCCGTCGAGCAGCGCGGCGACCCGTTCGGGCGATGCCGCGCCGAGCGCCGCCGCGATCACGAGCCGCCCCTGCGCGCGCCCCTGGATCCGGTCGAGCCCGCCGTGCACGAAGCGCACCGCGGCGCCCGCCGCCGCGCCGAGCGCGCCGGCCAGCGCGCCGAGATCGGGCTCGTCGCCCTCCGCGCCCGTGTAGCGCACGTCGAGCAGCAGGTGCGCGTGCGCCGGCAGCGCGTCCGCCTGCGACCACGGCCGCACGCGCGCCGCGAGATCCGCGGGCAGGTCGTGCACGAGCGTGCGCAGCAGCGCGCGCGTCGCGCCGTGGCGCGGATCACCGAACACGCGCCATACCG
This sequence comes from Burkholderia sp. GW821-FHT14F03, assembly GCF_058803765.1. Classification (NCBI taxonomy): domain Bacteria; kingdom Pseudomonadati; phylum Pseudomonadota; class Betaproteobacteria; order Burkholderiales; family Burkholderiaceae; genus Burkholderia; species Burkholderia sp. GW821-FHT14F03. The sequence continues at coordinate 202,759 of NZ_JBXAPG010000002.1, read as the reverse complement.
GCCCCGTCTCGACCACCTCGCCCTGCTCGATCACGGCCACCGTGTCGCACACCGCGCGGATCACCTCCATCTCGTGCGTGATCAGCACGATCGTCAGGCCGAGCCGGCGATTGATGTCGGCGAGCAGCGCGAGGATCGACTGCGTGGTTTCCGGATCGAGCGCCGAGGTCGCTTCGTCGCACAGCAGGATCTCGGGGTCGTGGACCAACGCGCGCGCGATCCCGACCCGCTGCTTCTGCCCGCCCGACAGGCTCGCCGGATACGCATCGCGCTTCGCCGCGAGGCCCACCAGTTCCAGCAGCGCCTCGACCTTGCGCGCGCGCTCCGCCTTCGGCACGCCGGCGATGCGCAGCGGCAGGCCGATGTTCTCGCCGACCGTCTTCGCGGACAGCAGGTTGAAATGCTGGAACACCATGCCGGTGCGGCGGCGCAGCGCGACCAGGCCGCGCTCGTCGAGCGCGCCGACTTCGGTGCCGCTCGCGCGCACCGCGCCCGAGGACGGCGTTTCGAGGCCGTTGATCAGGCGCAGCAGCGTCGATTTGCCCGCGCCGCTGCGGCCGATGATGCCGAATACCTCGCCGCGCGCGACATCGAGCGTCACGTCGCGCAGCGCGACGCTCGGCCCGCGCGGCCCCGCGAAGGTCTTGCCGACATGACGGAACGACACGGCGGCCTCGGCGGCCGCGCCCGTCGTCCGGCGCACGGCGTCCGCGCGCGTTGCCGCGCGCTCGATGAAGCCCGGTGAATCGAGCCATTGCGTCATCGCTGCTCCCTGTCGGTTCAAATCGGTTCGGCGACGCCGGCCGCCGCGCGCCAACGCGCGCCCGCATGCCGGCCGGGCAGGCGCGGACCCGCGCCGAACAGCTTGCCGCGCAGCGTCGGTTCCGGGTCGTAGTCTTCCTTGTAGCGGCCGCGGTCCTGCAGCTCGGGCACCACCCAGTCGACGAAATCCTCGAACGATTCCGGCATCACCGTGCGCGTCAGGTTGAAGCCGTCGATGCCGGTTTCGTCGATCCATGCCAGCAGTTCGTCCGCGACCTGCGACGGCGAGCCGACCACCGGGTGATAGCGGCCGCCCAGCGACATCTGTTCGAGGATGCGCCGCACCGTCCAGGTGCCCGACGTGCTCTTGCGCGAGATCGCGTCGACCGCCGACTGGATCGAATCGGTCTGCACATGCGAGATCGGCTCGTCCGGGCCGAAGCGCGAGAAATCGATGCCGGTGGAACTCGCGAAGTGCGCGAGGCCGGCCTCGGGGCTCGCGTAGCGCCGGTATTCGTCGAACTTCTCGCGCGCGAGCCGCTCCGTCGCGGCCGTCACGACCGTGATGCCCGCGAAGATCTTCAACGACTCCGGCGCGCGGCCGATGCGCGCGGCCGCCGCGCGCAGGTCCGCCGCCGCCGCGCGCACCGACGCCTTGCTCTGCCCGTTCACGAACACGCATTCCGCATGCTTCGCCGCGAACTCGACGCCGCGCGCCGAGGCGCCCGCCTGGTACAGCACCGGCGTGCGCTGCGGCGACGGCTCGCTCAGATGCATCGCGTCGATCGTGTAGTAGGGGCCGTCGTGCCGCACGCGCCGCACCTTGCCCGGTTGCGTGTAGATGCGCGCCTGGGCGTCGCGGATCACCGCGTCGTCGTCCCAGCTCTGCTCCCACAGCTTGTAGACGACCTCCATGTAGTCGTCCGCGCGCGCATAGCGGTCGTCGTGGCCGACCTGCCGCGCAAGGCCCATGCCGCGCGCGGCGCTGTCGAGATAGCCGGTCACGATGTTCCAGCCGACCCGGCCGCGGGTCAGGTGGTCGAGCGTCGACATGCGGCGCGCGAACAGATACGGCGGCTCGTAGGTCAGGTTCGCGGTGACGCCGAAGCCGAGATGGCGCGTGACCTGCGCCATCGCCGGCACGAGCAGCAGCGGATCGTTGACGGGCACCTGCACCGCTTCGCGCAGCGCCGCATCCGGCCCGCCCTCGAACACGTCGTAGACGCCGACGATATCGGCCAGGAAGATCCCGTCGAACTTGCCGCGTTCGAGCGTGCGGGCGAGGTCCGCCCAGTAGTCGAGATCGGTGTAGTGCGCGGAGCGGTCGCGCGGGTGGGTCCACAGGCCGTGGTTGATATGGCCCACGCAGTTCATGTTGAAGGCGTTGAGGAGCATCCGCTTGCGGGTCATGGCCGGGGCTCCTTCACCACGCGACCGCGTACAGCGAACCGAACGCCTCGTCGAGCGCGTGACGCACGGCGGGCGAATGCTGGTAGATCGCGATGAATGCGCGGATGCGCGGATCGTTGACGCTGTCCGGGCGCACCACCCACTGCACCGCGAACTGCTTGTTTTCCGTGCCGTCGAACAGCAGCGCGCTGTTCGGATCGGTGGTGCCGGCCAATTTGATGAAGCTCGGATAGCCTTGCGCGAGATCGACGTCGTCGAGCGCGCGCGCAAGCTGCGACGCTTCGAGCAGGACGATCTTCAGGTGTTTCGGGTTCTCGACGATGTCGAGCCGGGTCGCGCGGAAATCCGCGCCGGGCTTCAGCCGGATCAGGCCCGCGCGTTGCAGCAGCAACAGCCCGCGCCCGCCGTTGACGGGATCGTTCGCGATCGCCACGGTCGCGCCGTCCTTCAGGTCCGCGAAGCGCTTCACCTTCTTCGAGTAGAGGCCGATCTTCATGATCGTGCCCGGTGCGATCGCGACGAAATCGTAGCCGCCCTGCTTCTTCGCGTTCTCCAGGAACGGGATGTGCTGGAAGTAGTTGACGTCGATGTCCTTGTTCGCGAGCGCCGCGTTCGGCGTGTTCCAGTCGGTAAACTCGATGATCTTCACGTCGAGGCCCCGCGCCTTCGCCTCCTTCGCGGCGATCCGCAGCGCGTCGATCTGCGGGCTGGTCGCGATGCCGACCTTGAGCGGCGCGGAATCCGCGTGCGCAGCGGACGCCGCGACGACGACGCCGACGAGCGCCGTCGCGAATGCACGTGCGACGCGCCGGATGCGGGACGCGGAAAGGAGGCGATGCGGCATACGGGACACTCTCTTCACGTTCAGGAAGGTGGACGAAATAGCGGAGGCGCGCGGCCGTGGCGCATGAAAGCGCCGGCTGCGGCGTCGGGTGGGAAGGAAGAGCTGGAATCGATGATAGAACCGGCCCGCGACGGCGGTCTACGAAGCGATTTCGCAAAGTAAATCGCGGCGGACGATATAGGAGCGGTGCGAGGGGACGGAACGGGCGACGCGACGTCAGCGTCGTCCGCGACCTCGTACGCCAGCCTTGATCGGAAACGGTCGGCCGTCGTTCGCGCATGCGGCGGGGAGGGGCGCACGACGTCGACGATGGAACGAGGGACGAATCGCATCGGCTATTCGTCATAACTTAAAATTCCGATCGCTTGCGCATGCAACGTTTTCGTGGCGGATCGGCAGACGTCGAATACGACAACACTCCTAATTGTCCGGCCCTTCGAAAACTGTTATTGGTCTCGCACCGGGACAGCCGCGACGAGGCAAGACGGCATCCCGGGGATCAATTGATATTCGCGCGTTCAGCGCCCGCCAGCCATACGGGGGTACCCATGAAGCAAGCACACCATGCAGACCGATTGCAGCGCACCCACGCTGCCGTGATCAACCCGTATGACGACCCCGCTTCCGCCGAGCCGCCCGTGCATCGCCTCACCCGACGATGGCGCGCGCGGCTCGCGACCTTCCTGGGCACGCTCGGCATCGCCTGGGCGGGGGCCGCGCACGCGGTCGACATCGTCGTTCCCGCGTATTTCTATCCGTCGGGCGCGGGGGCCGCGGCCTGGGCCGCGCTCACGACCACCGCGCCGGCGATCCCGCTCACCGCGATCCTCAATCCAGCGAGCGGACCGGGAACGGCCGTCGATCCCAACTACACGACGGTCGTCACGAACCTGCGCGCGGCAGGCGGCAAGGTGATCGCCTACGTGCATACGTCGTACGGCAAGCGCGCGCTGTCCGCCGTGACGAACGACATCAACACCTATCTGTCGTTCTATCCGGTCGACGGGTTCTTCATCGACGAGATGGCGAACGACAGCTCGGCCGCGCACGTGCAGTACTACCAATCGATCTACAACTACATCAAGGGGCTGTCGACCAGTTATCAGGTCGTGAACAATCCCGGCACCAACCTCCCGGAGGTCTACGCAAGCCTGCCGGTGGCGGACCGGTTCGTGGTGTTCGAGGATACGCAGGCGAACTACGCGGCGTATGCGCCCGCCGCGTGGCAGGCGAGCTATCCGGCGAGCCGGTTCATTCATATCGTGTACGGGACGTCGGCGCTGCAGATGGTGACCGACCTCGCGTTCGCGATCCTGCATGGGGCGGGCGGCGTGTTCGTGACCTCGCTGACCTTGCCGAATCCGTATGGCGGGCTGCCGTCGTATTGGTCGAGCGAGGTGTCGACGGCGAATCCGCCGCCGGCGGCGACGACGACGACGCGTAGGCACGGAAGGTAGGAGCGATGCGGCGGCCGGTCGCGCTGGACGCCCAGGCGGCCGGCCTGCTGTGCATTTCTCCGGGCGCCGTCAGCCAGCCCATCCGAAACCTCGAAGACCGGCTCGCGATCCGCCCGTTCGAACGCACCGGCCGGGAGATCGTGCTGACAGGCATGGGCCGCGCACTGTTCGATCGGCTTACCGGCGGCTTCGGGGACATCGAATCAATGACGGTCGGGTCACCCGCCACGGCGACGCTCTCCGTCGTCGGCCTCGCAGCGGAGACTCATCGCCAGTCATCCGAAGCGTTCTTGCCACGACGACCTGAGCCCGCAATCGGATACGTGTTCCGCGCGACGGCCCCCATCCGCCGATGCACTCCGGCGCTCCGCATATGGGACATAACCGAGCCATCGTTGCCCACCTCGGAAAGGCGGACGCCGCGCATACCATATGAACGTGCCGCGCCGGCATCCCGCCCGACCGCCACACGATGCCATCGATCGGAACCAGCCAACCCTGGCGCGCCCGACGCACGAGACGGTGTTCCTTCCAGCACGACCATCAGGAGACGCGCCATCCCGGCAGCCTTGTCGATAGCCGCATCGCCGAACGGTTCGCCTGCTTGCACCTTCGAGCCTCGGTCTCACCTCCGCCAAGCCTGCGCCGCGCCTACAGCGCCCGTCGCAGCGCCTGCTCCAGCAGCGCCAACCCGAGATCGACCTCCTCCTCGCTGACCGTCAACGGCGGCGCGATCCGGAACACGCCGCCCATCCCGGGCAACTGGACGATATTCATGCTGAGCCCGAGGTTCATGCATTCGCGCGTGATGCGCGCGCCGAGCCCGTCCGCCGGTTCCTTCGACTTCCGATCCCTGACGATCTCCACCCCCAGCAGCAAGCCGCGCCCCCGCACGTCGCCGATGCAGTCGAAGCGTTCCATCAGGTCGAGCAGACCTCGCCTGAGCCGGTCCCCCATCGCATTCGCGCGCGCGGCCAGCCCGTCGCGCCGCACCACGTCGAGCACGCGCAGCCCGACCGCCGCCGGCAAGGGATCGGACACATGCGTCGTATAGAACAGATAGCCGCGCTCATGCGCCTGCTCCTCGAGCGCGGCCGACGTCACGACGGCCGCGAGCGGCAGCCCGGCGCCCAACGTCTTCGACAGCGTGAGGATGTCGGGCGTCACCCCGTCGCGCTCGCAGGCGAACATCCGGCCCGTACGCCCCACGCCGGTCTGCGCCTCGTCGAGGATCAGCAGCATGCCGCGCGCCTCGCAGTGGCGCTTGAGCGCCGCCATGTAGCCATCCGGCAGTTCGATGATGCCGCCCGAACTGAGAATCGGTTCGGCGATGAACGCGGCGAGACTGCCGCTCGACTGGCGATCGACGAGGTCGAACGCATAGTCGAGTTCCGCGCGCCAATCGTATTGGCCGCCGCGCTCGAAGCGCGGCCGGTACGCGGACGGCGCGGGAATCGCGAACGACCCGACGGCGGCGGGCCCCACACCCTTGCGGCCGGCGCTGTAGGTCGCCGACGCCGCGCCGCCCGTCATCCCGTGCCACGACTGCGCGAAGCCGACGATCTCGTACTTGCCGGTGACGAGCTTCGCCATGCGGATGGCGGCCTCGTTCGACTCCGCGCCGGTGCTGAGCAGCAGCGCGCGATCGAGCCCGTCGGGCGTGACCGCCGCGAGCCGGGTGGCCAGGTCGACCACCGGTCGCGACAGCATGCCGCTGAACAGATGATCCAGCCTGCCCGCGTATTCGTGGATGACCGACACGATCTCCGGATGGCTGTGCCCGAGCACCGCGCTCATCTGTCCCGACGTGAAATCGAGGATCGCCCGGCCGTCGGCGTCGTAGACGAAGCTGCCCTGCGCGCGTTCGATGATCATCGGCTCGAACACGCCGCCATAGCGGACCAGATGCTGCCTGGCGCGCTGCCAGAAGGTCGCGTCGAGATTGCGGGACATGGCGCGGCTCCGGGCTGAAATGAACATGACTTGCAGTCTAGGAGCCCCTCTGCTTTTATAGAATCGAATAGTTCTTATGCAAGGTAGAAAGGAGACTGATACCTTGGGACGTCCACTCGAAATCGACCTGCTCCGCTCGTTCGTCGTCATCGCCGAGGTACGCGCGCTGAGCCGCGCGGCGGCCCGGATCGGCCGGACCCAGTCCGCGTTGAGCCAGCAGATGAAGCGGCTGGAGGACATCGTCGACCAGCCGCTGTTCCAGCGCACCGGGCGCGGCGTGGTGCTGACGAATCCCGGCGAGCGGCTGTTGATCCACGCCCAGCGGATCCTGCGCCAGCACGACGAGGCGCTCGCCGACCTGGGCGGCAAGGGCCTGTCCGGCACCATCCGCTTCGGCTGCCCGGACGACTACGCGGCCGCCTTCCTGCCCGCGCTGCTGCGCGCGTTCTCGCGCCGGCATCCGCACGCGCTCGTCGAGGTCGTGAGCGGACCCACGCCGCGCCTCCTCGAACACCTGGAGCAGCGCGCGGTCGACCTCGCGATGATCTCGCTGCCGGAAGACAGCGCGGACGACGACCTCATCCGCCGCGAGCAACTGGTGTGGATCGGCTACCCCGGCATGGAGCCCGCGCGCTTCGCGCCGCTGCCGCTCGCGCTCTCCGACCCGGACACGCTCGACCACCTCGCGGCGTGCGACGCCCTGCGGCGCGCCGGCCGCGACTACCGCATCGCGTATGCGAGCAGCAGCCTGTCCGGGCTCACCGCGCTGGTGCGGTCCGGGCAGGCGTTCGCCGTCATGACGCAGACCGCCGTGCCGGCGGACCTCGCGATCCTCAATGGCGATCCCGCGCTGCCGGCCCTGCCCGCCGTCGGCATCACCGTGCGGTTCGGGCGGAAGCGTCCCGCGCATCTCGTCGCGGCCTTCGCGGAACACATCCGGCTCACGCTGCCGCTGCTGTGAGCGACGCCGCGCGCGCCCTGTCGCCGATCCGCGCTATCCCCCCCGCTTTCCCCCGCGCCGGGCCACCCCGCCGCGCGCCGCGCGCGGCGCCTTGCCGTCAGGTTTCGCAAACATTTTCATGTCGCGCAGGATGCAGCCGAGCAGGGTGTCCGCGGCCACGCCGAGCGGCCGCCCCGTCTTCACCAGCACGCGCGCCTTGGCGGAATCGAACAGCGGATGCGCGATCGGCAGCGCGACGAGTTCCCCAATCTCCAGTTCGCGATAGGCCGCGAACGCGCCGATCAGCGTGACGCCGTCGTGCCGCTTGACGAAGTGGCGCAGCACCGCGAGCGAATTGGTGGTGAGCGCCGGGCGCAGCGACAGGTTCTCCGCGTAGGCGAGCATCTGCACGATCTGCCCGAGGCCGAACGCGGGCGGCATCAGCGCGAGCGGATACTCGGTCAGCTCGTGCGCCGCGACCGCGCCGCCGCGCACGGCGAGCGGATGCCCGGCATGCACGAGCACCACCACCGGCTGCGCCGACGTCACGAGATAGTCGACCTCCGGATGCGCGGGCGGGTTGTACGCGAGGCCGATATGCGCGCGGCTCTCGGCCACCTCCTGCAGCACGTTGTTGACCGGCAGCACGTCGACGATCACGTCGAGCTTCGGATAGCGCATGCAGAAATCGGTCAGCACCTCGTCCATCAACACATCGACGTAGCCTTCGCTGGTCACGATCCGAACCTGGCCCGATTGCAGCCGGCGCAGCGCCTGCAGGCGCTCCTCGAACAATTCCTGCTGGGAACGGCAGCCGCGCCAGTATTCGAGCAGATGCGCGGCGGCCTCGGTCGGGCGCACGCCGCGCGCCTGACGCTCGAACAGCACGGCGCCGACCTCCTCCTCGAGCAGGCGGATCTGCCGCGTGATGACGGAAGGCGAGGTGTTGATGCTGTCGGCCGCGCCGCGGATGGAGCCGTGCGTGAGGACCTCGTGGAAGTAACGCAGGCGGCGCTGGTTCAGTTCGCGCATGTGGGATTCCCGCTTTTTATGTAGGGTGTTGCCACGCAGGCAACATTAAATCACTTAAGTTGCTCTTGCTCTGACTTTTCGTCTCTCCGACGATGGGACGACCAGACAAGATCGACAAGACGCACACGCCCGTGCCCACGCCACTGGAGAGAGACATGTCCGCCGTTCCGTCGCCCAGCCATCCCGCCGCCCCGGACAGCCCGGCCCTGCAGGCCCTGTACCGCAAGCTGGACTGGCGTCTGCTGCCGGTCCTGCTGCTGTGCTACACGTTCGCCTACCTCGATCGCGTGAACATCGGCTTCGCGAAGCTGCACATGCAGGGCGCGCTCGGGTTCTCCGACGCGGCCTACGGGCTCGGCGCGGGCATCTTCTTCCTCGGTTACGTGCTGTTCGAGATTCCGAGCAACCTGATGCTGCCCAGGATCGGCGCGCGCCGGACCATCAGCCGGATCATGGTGCTGTGGGGGCTGACGTCGGCGGGCATGATGTTCGTGCGCGACGAAACCACGTTCTACCTGCTGCGCTTCCTGCTCGGCGTGTTCGAGGCCGGCTTCGCGCCCGGCATGATCTTCTATCTGACCTACTGGTACGGCCCGCGCCGCATGGCGGGCGTGATGGCCGTCGTGATGCTGGCCGGCCCGATCGGCGGCATCGTCGGCTCGCCGCTGTCGACCTGGCTGATGACCGCGTTCGACGGCGCGCACGGCCTCGCGGGCTGGCAATGGATGTTCGTGGTCGAGGGCCTGCCGTGCGCGCTGCTCGGCCTGTTCGTGTTCAAGGTGCTGGCCGACCGGCCGGCCGACGCGGGCTGGCTCAGCGAGCAGGAGAAACGCCTGCTCGCCGCCGAACTGCGCGCGCCCGGCGCCGGCCACCATTCGTTTGGGCAGGTGGCGCGCGATCCGCGCGTCTACCTGCTGGCGTTCTCCTATTTCACGATCATCTGCGGGATCTACGCGGTGAGCTTCTGGCTGCCGTCGATCCTCAAGGCCGACGGCGTGGCCGACACCATGCAGATCGGCTTCTACTCGATGATTCCCTACCTCGGCGCGGCGTTCGCGATGCTCGTCATCGGCCGCCGCTCGGACCGGCGCGGCGAACGCCGCTTCCACAGCGCGGTGCCGGCGCTCGTCGGCGCGCTCGCGCTCGGCGCCGCGACCTTCGCGGGCGGCCATCTCGCGTTCTCGCTGATCTGCATGACGATCGCCACGGCCATGGTTTGGGCGGCCTACACCGTGTTCTGGGCGATCCCGTCGCAATACCTGAAGGGCGACGCGGCCGCGGGCGGCATCGCGCTCATCAACACGATCGGCCTGATCGGCGGCTTCCTGAGCCCGACCCTCATCGGCGAGATCCGCACCGCGACCGGCAGCATGCAGGCCGGCCTGCTGGTGATGGTGGCGCTGCTGATCGCTGGCGCGGCGGTGCTGGTCCTGAACCGCCTGCCCACGCAAGGCGACGCGACAGGTCCGGCGACAGGTCCGGCCTGATGCCGCCGGCCCGCCCCGATCGCGACACCGACACCCTGCACGCGCGGCCGCCGGCCGCGCGGACGACTTCAACCATGACGCATCCCGCGCGCTTCCTGGAATCTGTCTCATGACCACACGCATCCTGATTGCCGGTTTCCAACACGAAACCAATACCTTCGCGCCCTCGAAGGCCGCTTATGCGAACTTCGAGCGCGGCGAGGGCTTTCCCGCGATGGCGCGCGGCGCGGACGTGCTCGCGCTGCGCGACGTCAACATCCCGGCCGGCGGCTTCATCGCCGCGGCGGAACGGCGCGGCTGGACGCTGCTGCCGGTGATCTGGGCGGGCGCGAGCCCGTCGGCCCACGTCACCGAGGACGCGTTCGAGCGTATCGCCGGTGAAATCGTCGACGCGGCGCGGCGCGGCGGTTACGACGCGATCTATCTCGACCTGCACGGCGCGATGGTCGCCGAGCATACCGACGACGGCGAGGGCACGCTGCTGGAACGCGTGCGCGCGGCGGTCGGGCCGGGCCTGCCGGTGGTCGCCTCGCTCGACCTGCACGCCAACGTGACCGGCCGCATGCTCGACGCGGCCGATGCGCTGGTGGCCTTCCGCACCTATCCGCATGTGGACATGGCCGAGACCGGCGAGCGCGCGGCCGTGCTGCTGCAGCGCCTGCTCGACCGGCGCGCGCAGGGCGGCCGCACGCTGCATCGCGACGCGCGCCGGCTGCCGTTCCTGATTCCGATCAACGGCATGTGCACGCTGGTCGAACCCGCGCGCGCGATGTACGCGCGGCTCGCGGCGCTGGAAGCCGACGGCGTGGCGTCGCTGTCGTTCGCGCCGGGTTTCCCGGCGGCCGATTTCCCGGAATGCGGCCCGGTGCTGTGGGGCTACGGAGACGATGCCGAGGCCGTCGAATCGGCGGTGCGGACGCTGTACGACAAGATGCTGGCCGACGAAGCCGCGTGGCAGGTGCCGTTCCTGTCGCCCGACGAAGCAGTGCGGGAAGCGATGCGGCTCGCGGAAGGGGCCGACAAGCCGGTGGTCATCGCCGACACGCAGGACAATCCCGGCGCGGGCGGCGATTCCAACACGACGGGGCTGTTGCGCGCGCTGCTGCGCAACGGCGCGCGCGACGCGGCGATCGGCCTGCTGTGGGATCCCGCCGCGGTGGCGGCGGCGCAGCGCGCCGGGGTCGGCGGCTTCGTCGAGCTGGCGCTCGGCGGCTCCGGCGTGCCCGGCGACACGCCGCTGCTGGGGCGCTACGAGGTCGTGACGCTGTCCGACGGCGTGTGCCGCTACGACGGGCCGATGATGAACGGCATGCTGGCCGACGTGGGCCCCGTGGCCTGCCTCAGGATCGACGGCGTGCGGATCGTGGTGAGCGGCGGCAAGGCGCAGATGCTCGATCGCAACCTCTATCGCGTGGGCGGTATCGAGCCCGAAGCGATGAAGATCCTCGTCAACAAAAGCTCGGTGCACTTCCGCGCCGATTTCCAGGACATCGCGCACGCGGTGCTCGTCGCGAAGGCGCCCGGCCCGATGCAGGCGGATCCCGCCGACCTGCCCTGGACCAGGCTCGCGCCGGGCATGCGGATGAGGCCGATGGGCGAGGTGTTTTCGGGGTAGCGTGCGCGCGGGTGGGCGAGGTCGGGTCAGCGATATCGGCGCGCGGCAGGCGGCGGCGTGCCGTTTCATCGCGAAATCCGGCCGGTCGTGCATGCCGACCCGCGGCATGCACCGTCGATCCGGGCGGTGGTCGATTCCGTCATGGAGCGAGTGGCGCAGACGTTTGCCGGAAAGGCCGCGCCGTGGCGGGCCTGGCCCGTATCGGCGGCGGAACGCACGCGGGCTAATCCCCCGCGAGCAACGCGCCACGATCTCTTCCGCCGACACGGCTTCCCGCATCAGGGTTCGCCGCTCCATCCACTCGAAACGCCCCGACTCGATCGCCTTGTGGCGGATCACCACGCGTTGGCGGCACGCGATCAGTTCCGCGTCGGCGAGCTTCTTTCCGGCCTGTGCCCGTCGATCGCCCACCAGCACGCGCAAGCCTCTCGCCTGGAGTTCGTGCCGCAGCGCTTCCGCGACCGTCCGATGCGCCTCACGCTCCCAGTCGATGACCGTGAGGACGACGTCGAACGCGTTGAACGAGGCGCTCCCCCGGAAGCCGCGCGCGTCGCGCTGACGTTCGAGCAGCAGCATGACGAGACGCGACACGCCGCAGCCGAAACACGCCATCCTGACGAATGCATCCCTGCCGTTGACCAGCCCCATGGCCCGCGAGTAGCGATCGCCGAGATCGAAGATGTGCGCGCATTCGAGCGTCCTGCGTCCATCGATTTCATCCTCGCCCAGTTCGCTGAGGACATGAAATTCCTCCGAGCCCTGACCGCCGATCTCGCCGTTGTCGCTCGACGTCACGATCGCCTCCAGCCCGAGCCGCGCGAGGATGCGGACGTACGCCTCGCGCACGGTCCCATACATCGCACGGGCGTCGGCTTCCGTGGCGTTGAACGTGTAGGCGTCTTTCATGATGAACTCCTTGGCCCTCGCCAGTCCGCACGCGGGTGCGAAGCTCGTCGCGGTACTTGTTGCCGAACTGGTACAGGGCCAGGGCCATGTCCGTCCTGTTGTAGTGGGTCTTGACCATTTGCGTGGCCAGTTCCTCGCACGTCGCGCCAAGGCAGAGCAGTCGTCCGGAGCGCTTGGCGAACCGCATCATTTCCGCACCGTAGGCATCGAACCGACCGCTCCGCCGCCAGAGATCGGCATCCTGCGACAGGCTCAGCTGGACTTCGCAGAAGCCGGCGTATTCCATTTCCTCGCGCACGATGCGCTCGACGCACCGCTGCGCGCGCAGGCCCAGCGACAGCTACGAGTAGAGTCCTGCCGCGTCCTGGTGAATGAAGCACGCCTTGCGGGCAAGATCGACCAGTTCGAGCTTGGCGTTGTCTTGCTCGAAGAAACGATTGGAAAAGAATTGCTGTGAGAATTTCATGTGTCGCTCCGGGTTTTGCATTCAGAAAGAAACTGAAATGAAAAAACGCCCGCAAGGGCGTCCGGATCGTCGATTCTCGTGCGAGGCGCGGGGTCAGCCTGTCCCACACGCATCTTGAGCCTCCGAACGAACGCCGGCCGCCATTGCGGGCATCGGTGGTCGATGTGGGAGATGCGTCAAGAAGTTCATGGCGTGGGGCTGGCGAGTTCCGGTGGCGTGTGAAGGATCGCGGGGCGATGCCGGTTGGCACCGTATACCCGTCCGGCTACCCTGCCCGAGGTTCGACACAATCGCAAGCCTGTGGTGAAATCGCCCAACCACCTTTCCTCCACACCGGGCCTCTGCGCAGGCTTCCGGCCAACCGGGCAACCCGATGACCGACAGACGCATCCGCCGCGCCGTGCGGGACGACGTCCCCCTGCTCCGCCAGATCCGCCGGGACGCCATCGACTACAAGCTGAGCCGCGGCGATGCGGTCTGGGGCAAGACGGGCTGGAGCGAAACCGATGCGCACGCGCGTCTCGACCGGGGCGGCTGGTTCATCATCGAACAGGACGGCGTGCCGGCCGGCATCCTGTCGCTCCAGTGGGACGACGAGGAATACTGGGGGCCGCAGGCGCCCGACGCCGGCTACCTGCACAACCTCGGCATCCGCAACGGCCTCCATGGGCTCGGGCTCGGCAGCTACGCCGTCGATTGGTGTGCGGCGCAGGTGCGCGCGAATCATCGCAGCCGGCTCAGGCTCGATTGCGATGCGAGAAACGAGAAGCTCTGCGCATACTACGCGTCGCAGGGTTTCCGGCAGGTGAAGGTCATGCCGCTGCCTTCGGGTTATGTGGCGTCGCTTTATGAACGCAACGTGGGCTAGGGCCTGTGCGGAAGTGCGATCCGAGGCTGCGGGTTCCGGTCTCGAGGTTGCACTTTCCCATTCCTTACCCTAAAGTAAGGAAAACGGAGAACCGTCATGACGAAAGCAACCATTACATCGAAGGGCCAGGTCACGATCCCGGTGGATGTGCGCAACGAGCTTGGGCTGGAGTCCGGTGACCGGGTCGAATTCAGCCTCAACGAGGCCACGGGCCGGTACGAGGTCTATCCCGTCACGCGCTCGCTCGCCGCGCTCAAGGGCATCGTGAAGAAGCCCGCCAAAGCGGTGTCGATCGACGACATGAACCGCGCCATCGCCGACCAGGGGGCATCCGCACGATGATCGGCCTGGATACGAACGTCCTGGTCCGCTACTTCGCGCAAGACGACGCTGCGCAGTCCAGGAAGGCGACGGCCCTCATGGAATCGCTGTCGGCGGAAGAGCCGGGCTATGTTTCACAGGTCGCACTGATCGAGATCGTGTGGGTGCTCGCGCGCTGCTACGACGTCGAACACGAACAGATGGAGGACATCATCGACGCGATGATCGGCACCAAGGAGCTGATCATCGAAGGCGCCGAAACGGTGCGAAAGGCGCTTCGTGTGTTCGGCGCCTCGGGCAAGGCGGATTTCGCGGACTGCCTGATCGAGCAGTCCGGGCATGTCGCCGGCTGCGAATACACGGCGACTTTCGATGTCGCGGCCTCGAAGGTCGCGGGAATGCGCTTGATCAAGTAATCGCGGCGCGAGCCGTTGCACGCCGCCTGAAAAAAGCGGCGTCGTACTCCCGCACGACGCCGCCCCCGGCACGCGGCGCCCGCCCGACTCACTCCCCGCTCAGCGCTGCGCGACCTGGTCCCGCTTCGCCTCGCCCGCCATCGGCGCGGCCGCCGCATTCCCCCAGCCGCCGCCCAGCGCGCGGATCAGATTGACCGTCGACACCGCCTGCGTGCCCGTCAGCTCGTTCGATTGCAATTGCGACACCAACACCGAACGCTCGCTGTCGATCACATCCAGGTAGCTGACCTCGCCTTCCTGATACTGCGTGCGCGACAACTTGGCGGCGCGCCGCGACGCATTGACCGCGTCGTCCTGCGCGCGGATCTGGTCGTTGAGCAGCCTCAGGTCCGCGAGGTTGTCCTCGACTTCGCGGAACGCCACCAGCACCTGCTGCCGATAGTTCGCGACCTGCTCGTCATACTGCGCGCGCGCCTGCGCCACGCCCGCGCTGCGCCGTCCGCCGTCGAACAGCGGCAAGGTCAGCGCCGTGCCCGCGAACGGCCCGAGCAGGAAGGTGCGGCTCGTCCACATGAACAGGCTGCCGAGCGTGGTCGCCTCGTAGCCGAACGCACCCGTGATGTCGAGCTTCGGGAAATACGCGGACTTCGCCAGCCCGACGCGCGCGTTGGCCGCCGCCATCGCCCGCTCCGCCGCCGCGACGTCCGGCCGCCGCTCCAGCAGCGCCGACGGCAAGCCCGACGGAATCGTCACGCCGACGGGCACGATCGGCGTTTCCTTGAACGCGAAGTCGGCCGGCGCCTTGCCGAGCAGGATCGCCAGCGCATGCTCGGATGCCGCGCGGCGCCGCGCGACGCCGATCGCATCCGATTGCGCGGTCGCCAGTTCGTTCTTCGCACGCGACACATCCAGCTCACTGATATCCCCTTCGCTGAAGCGCCGCTGCACGAGCTTCAGCGCTTCTTCGCGCAGCGTGACGGTGCGCCGGTACAGGTCCTGGTCCGAATCGAGCCGGCGCAGCTCGAAGTAGTTCTGCGCGACGTCGGCCTGCAATGCAAGCTGCACCGAACGGAACAGCGCCTCGCTCTGCGCGGCGTCCGCGCGCGACGCCTCGACGTTCCGTCCCACCCGTCCGAACAGGTCGGCCTCATACGACACCGTGCCCTGCGCGCGCCACAGCGTCGCGTTGGTCGGGCCGGTGCCCTGCGGCTGGAACTGCGACGCCGACGACAGCCCTTCGCGCGTCGGCCCGAAACCCGCGCCGATCTGCGGGAACCATTGCGAGCGCGCCGCGCGGGTCGCCGCGCGCGCTTCCTCGACCCGGGCGGCGGCCGCCTTCAGGTTCTGGTTCGCATCGAGCGCCTGCTGTTCGAGCGCATCGAGCACGGGGTCGCCGAACACTGTCCACCATTCGCCGCGATGCGCGGCGTCGGCCGGCTCGGCAGCCTTCCAGCTGCCGGCCTGCTCGCCCGGCGCGAGCGCCGGCGCTTCCTTGAACGCGGCGGGCGTCGTGACGTCCGGCCGGTGATAATCCGGCCCGACCGCGCATGCGGCCAGCAGCGAGACCAGCAGCGCACTCGCGCCCGCGAGCTTTGCGACGCGCAGCACGCCGCGCACCATGTTGTTGTCGTTCATCATCCTGTCCTCAAGCATCGGCGGCCGGCACGCCATAAGCCGCTGAATCCTTCTGCGCGACGTGGATCTTGCCGCCCGCCAGCGTGCGCAGCACCACATAGAACACCGGCGTCAGCATCAGGCCGAACAGCGTCACGCCCAGCATCCCGAAGAACACCGCGATCCCCATCGCATGACGCATCTCGGCGCCCGCGCCCGTCGACAGCACGAGCGGCACCACACCCATGATGAATGCGATCGACGTCATCAGGATCGGCCGCAGGCGCAGCCGGCTCGCCTCGATCGCCGCTTCGAGCGGGGTCTTGCCGTCATGCTCCAGCTCGCGGGCGAATTCGACGATCAGGATCGCGTTCTTCGCCGACAAGCCGACCAGCACCATCAAGCCGATCTGCGTGAAGATGTTGTTGTCACCCTGCGTGAGCCACACGCCCGTCAGCGCCGACAAGATGCTCATCGGCACGATCAGGATCACCGCGAGCGGCAGCGTCAGGCTTTCATACAACGCGGCCAGCACCAGGAACACCAGCAGCACGCTGATCGGGAACACCCAGAACGCCGAGTCGCCCGCGAGGATCTGCTGATACGTGAGGTCGGTCCACTCGAACTTCACGCCGCGCGGCAGGGTCTGCGCGGCGATCCGTTCGATCGCCGCCTGCGCCTGCCCCGACGAGTAGCCGGGCGCGGGCCCGCCGTTCACGTCGGCGGCGGTGTAGCCGTTGTAGCGCACCACCATTTCCGGCCCGAAGGTCGGCGACACCGTCACGACCGACGACAGCGGCACCATCTCGCCCGCCGCATTGCGGGTCTTGAGCTGGAGGATGTCGTCCGCGCGCTGGCGGAACGCCGCGTCCGCCTGCACCCGCACCTGGTAGACGCGGCCGAAGCGGTTGAAGTCGTTCACGTACAGCGAGCCCAGGTAGATCTGCATCGTGTCGAACACGTCGGTCACGTTCACGCCCAGCTGTTTCGCCTTCACGCGATCGAGGTCGACGTTGAGCTGCGGCACGTTGATCTGGTAGCTGGTGAACAGCGGCCCCAGCTCGGGCGCTTCCCGCGCGCGCTTGATGAAGTCGTTGGTCGCATCCGCCAGCCGCGCGTAACCCACCGCGCCGCGATCCTCGACCTGCAGCTTGAACCCGCCGAGCGTGCCGAGCCCGAGCACGGGCGGCGGCGGGAACACCGCGACGAACGAATCCTTGATGCCCGCGTACTGCTGGTTCAGCGCACCCGCGATCGCGCCCGCCGACAGCGCCTTGCCGTGCCGATGGTCGAACGGCTTCAGCGTGACGAACACGATGCCCGCGCTCGAACTGTTGGTGAAGCCGTTCACCGACAGCCCCGGGAACGCCACCGCGCTCTCGACGCCCGGCTGCTTGAGCGCGATCGCGCCCATCTCGCGGATCACCTTCTCGGTGCGGTCGAGCGACGCGCCGTTCGGCAGCTGCGCGAACGCGATCAGGTATTCCTTGTCCTGCGCGGGCACGAAGCCGCCCGGCACCACGCGCGAAACCAGCAGCGTCGCGCCGACCAGCACCACGTACACGCCGAGCATCACCGCCTTGCGCGACAGCACGCCGCGCACGCCGCGACCGTAGTGCTCCGAACCGCGCTGGAACACCTTGTTGAAGCCGCGGAAGAAGCCGCCGAACACGCGGTTCATCACGCGGGTGAGCCAGTCTTCCTTGTCGCCGTGACCCTTGAGCAGGATTGCCGACAGCGCGGGCGACAGCGTCAGCGAATTGAACGCCGAGATCACCGTCGAGATCGCGATCGTCATCGCGAACTGCTTGTAGAACTGGCCCGTCAGGCCCGACATGAACGCGAGCGGCACGAACACGGCGACCAGCGTCAGCGCGATCGCGATGATGGGCCCGCTCACTTCCTGCATCGCCTTGTAGGTGGCGGCGCGCGCGCTCAGGCCGCTCTCGATGTTGCGTTCGACGTTCTCGACCACGACGATCGCGTCGTCCACCACGATCCCGATCGCGAGCACCATCCCGAACAGCGACAGCGCGTTGATCGAATAGCCGAACAGCAACAGCAGCGAGAAGGTGCCGATGATCGACACCGGCACCGCGATCAACGGAATGATCGAGGCGCGCCAGGTCTGCAGGAACACGATCACCACGATCACGACGAGCGCGATCGCTTCGAGCAGCGTGTGCACGACGGCCTTGATCGAGGAGCGCACGAACTGCGTCGGGTCATAGACGATGCGGTAGTCGACGCCGGCCGGGAAATCCTGCTTCAGCTCGGCCATCGTCTTGCGCACCTGGTCGGAGATCGCGAGCGAGTTCGCGCCCGGCGACTGGTTGATCGCCATCGCGACCGCCGGCTTGTTGTCGAGCAGCGAACGCAGCCCGTACTCGGACGCATCGAGTTCGATGCGCGCGATGTCGCGCAGATGCGTGACGCCGCCGTCGGGCGCGGTCTTCACGACGATGTCGCCGAATTCGCCCTCGGTCTGCAAGCGGCCGCGCGCATTCACCGACAACTGCAGCGGCGTGCCCGGCAGCGACGGCGACGCGCCGATCACGCCCGCCGCGACCTGCACGTTCTGTTCGCGGATCGCCCTCACGACGTCGTCGGCCGTGAGGTTGCGCTGCGCGACCTTCTGCGGATCGAGCCACACGCGCATCGCGTAGTCGCCCGAGCCCCACAGCTGCACCTGGCCCACGCCCTGGATCCGCGACAGCCGGTCCTTCACGTTGATCAGCGCGTAGTTGCGCAGGTAGGTCATGTCGTAGCGGTTGTCCGGCGAGATCAGGTGGACCACCATGGTCAGCGTCGGCGAGCTTTTCACGGTCGTCACGCCGAGCCGCTGCACGTCCTCGGGCAGGCGCGGCAGCGCCTGGTTCACCCGGTTCTGCACGAGCTGGGTGGCCTTGTCGGGATCGGTGCCGAGCTTGAACGTGACGGTGATCGTCAGGTTGCCGTCGCTGTTGGCCTGGGACTGCATGTACAGCATGTCCTCGACGCCGTTGATCTGCTCTTCGATCGGCGATGCGACCGTTTCGGCGATCACCTTCGGGTTCGCGCCCGGATACTGCGCCTTGACGATCACGGATGGCGGCACGACTTCCGGATACTCGGAAATCGGCAGCATGAACATCGCGATCACCCCGCCGAGCAGGATGATGACCGACAGCACCCCTGCAAAGATCGGTCGATCAATGAAAAATTTGGATATGTTCATGGAAAGCTCTATCGGATAGGGCGCGCCGGCACGGCGCGCCCGGATCAGCAGTGCGGGCGGATCAGGACTTGGCCGCCGCCGGCGCGCCCTGCGCCGCCGCGACCGGGGTGGCGGGCGCATCCTCGCCGCCCGTCATCGGCACGAGATGCGGCTTCACCTGCTCGCCGGGCCGCACCAGCTGCGTGCCGCGCACCACCACGCGGTCGCTCGCCTGCAGGCCGCTGACGATCACGCGCTGGTTGCCGTGCTGCCCGCCCACTTGCACCTCGCGATACGACACGCGCCCCTGTCCGTCGACCACGAACACGAACTTCTTGTCCTGGTCGGTGTTGACCGCCGCGTCGTCGACGAGCAGCGCCGGATGCGGCGCGCTGCCGCCCACCTTGATGCGCGCATACAGGCCCGGCACCAGCATGCCGTCCGCATTGTCGAAGCGCGCGCGCACGCGGATCGTGCCCGACGACGCATCGAGCCGGTTGTCGACCGAATCGATCGCGCCGCTGCGCGAATAGCCGCTCTCGTTCGCGAGCCCCAGTTCCACCGGCACCCGGCGGCCGTCCTTCGCGCCGTTGATGTATTGCAGGTAGGTCTGTTCGTCGGCGTCGAACGACGCGTAGATCGGCGATACCGAGACCAGCGTGGTCAGCGGCGCGGCCGATGCGCCGGCCGACACCACGTTGCCGACGGTGATCTCCGCGCGCGACACGCGGCCCGCGACCGGCGCGACGATGCGCGTGTAGCCGAGGTTGATGCGCGCAGTCTCGAGCGCGGCGGCGGCCGCTTTCAAATTCGCGTTCGCCTCGCGCGCACCGTTCTGCTTCTCGTCGTAGTCGCGCTTCGCGATCGCGTTGTCGCCGATCAGGCGCTGCGCGCGCTGCCAGTCGCTTTGCGCATAGCCGTCGCGGGCCTGCGCGGCCGCGAGCTGCGCGGCCGCGCGGTCGACCTCGGCCTGATACGGGCGCGGATCGATCACGAACAGCGTGTCGCCCTTCTTCACGAGCGCGCCGTCCTTGAAGTTGACCGAGACGATCGTGCCGGCCACCTGCGGCCGCACGTCGACTTTCTCGACCGCCTCGAGGCGGCCCGAATAGCTTTGCCAGTCGGTCACCGTCTTCGCGAGAACCGTGGCGACGTCGACTTCGGGCGGAGGCGGCGCCGACTTGTCGGGCGCGCTCGCGTTCACGCGGATCGCGCTGAAGGCGCCGAAGCCGGCGACCGCGACGGTCGCCAGCGCGGCGGCCGCGAGGCGGGCGCGGCGGGAGTGCAGGATAGCCATGAAGATCTCCAGTAGCGTGAATGGAATGGAATTCAGGAGCGGGCGTGGAAGCGGCACTGGAAGAAGCGCGTCGCCTCCAGCAGCGCGGGCGGGTGATCCGCGAGGGCCGCGTGGGTGGTGTCGGGGAAGCGCATCACCTGGGTCGGCACGCCCGCGTCGATCAGGCAGGCCGCGTACTTCTCGGCCTCGACGTGCAGCACGTCGTTCTGTGCCGTGACGACGAGCGTCGGCGGCAGCCCGGCAAGCCGCACCGATTCGAGCGGCGCGGCGTACGGATGCATGCGCTGCAGGGGTTGCGGCAGGTAGGCGCGATAGCACGCCGCGCAATCGCGCGCGGTGATGTCGGACGCGAGGCGCTGCTCGTCGCCGATCCGCGTCATGCTCGGATCGAGCATCGGGCCGAACAGCGCCTGCGCCGTGATCGGCACCTCGCCGCGATCGCGCGTGATGAACGCGAGGCAGTTCGCGAGTTGACCGCCCGCGTCATGGCCCGCCACCGCGATCCGGCGCGGATTGCCGCCGAACGCGCGGGCGCGGGCCTCGACCCAGCGCGCGGCGCAGAACGCGTCCTCCGGCGCGGCCGGGAACGGATAAGCCGGCGCGAGCGAATAATCGACCGAAACGACGAGCGCCGGCAGATGCTCGGCCAGGAAGCGCGCGGCGAAATCGGCGTCGGCGAGCGAGCCGCGCACGAAACCGCCGCCGTGGAAATACAGCACGATCGGCAGCCCGGTCTTGTCGGGCCGCCGGTACAGGCGCAATACGATGTCTTTCGCGTAGCCGCCGATTTCGACGTCGGTGACCGCGAGCGCCCCGCGTGCACGCGCTTCTCCGCCCCACGGGGAGGTCGGCGGAAAGCGTAAGTCGGATCCATTCATGGCAGATGAGGCGGCAGCGCGCATTCATTTCAAGATGGATCGCATTCTGGATCCGTGCGCCATCGAGATAAATCCCGACAATCCGTCAACACAATTCAATGCATCTGAACAATCGACGGCGGGAGGAAGGATGCGCGGGGGGCGGCCGGGCGGCGTTCCCTTGGGCGGGAACCGGCGCGGCGCCCGTCCGGGTGCGCGGCGCGCGGCGCGCGGCGGGTGCGTCGCCGACGCGGACCGAGGCGGCCGCCCGTCAGCGGTAACGGTCCGCGATCGCGCCGGCCCAAACCACTACTCGCAGTCCGGTCTTGCAGACCCGGCCGGGCCCAGGCGGCGCGCGGCACGGCGCATCCGCGCCCGCGATTTGCCATCTTCGGCAAAAATCCGGATAAATGCCTATAATCCCGCAACACAATTCCACACCCCTGAACAATCGATGCCGCCCGCGCCCCGTCGCGTGGCGGCCTGCCCTTGTTCCGGCTTCGTTTTCTGGAGGGAGTAATGGACCGGCTTCAGGCCATGCAGGTGTTTACGCGCGTCGTCGATACGAACAGCTTCACCAAGGCGGCCGAAACGCTCGGCCTGCCGCGCGCGTCGGTCACGACCATCATCCAGAATCTCGAAGCGTTCCTCGGCGTGCGGCTCATGCACCGGACCACCCGGCGCCTGTCGCTGACGCCGGACGGCGCCGCGTACTACGAGCGCTGCGTGCGCATCCTCGCGGACGTCGAGGAAACCGAGGCGAGCTTCCAGACCAACAACCGCAAGCCGCACGGCAAGCTGCGCGTCGACATGCCCGGCTCGCTCGGCCGCCTGCTCGTGATTCCGTCGCTGTGCGAATTCCACCAGCGCTATCCGGACATCGACCTCCAGCTCGGCCTCACCGATCGCCCCGTCGACCTGCTGCAGGAAGGCGTCGACTGCGTGATCCGGGTCGGCGCGCTGCAGGATTCCTCGCTCGTCGCGCGCCGGATCGGCCTGTTCGAAGGCGTGACGGTGGCGTCGCCCGCCTACTTCGAACGCTACGGCGAACCGAAGTCGATCGAGGATCTCGATCAACACAAGGCGGTCATGTATTTCTCGCACCGCACCGGCCGCACCTTCGACTGGACCTTCCTGATCGACGGCAAGGAAGTCGAGGTCAAGGTGAACGGCATCGTGTCGGTCAACGACGCGGACGCCTACGTGACCTGCGGCATCGAAGGCTTCGGCCTGATCCAGCCGCCGCTCTTCATGGTGCTGCCGCACCTGCGCGCCGGCACGCTGAAGGAGGTGCTGCCGGGCTACAAGCCGCTGCCGATGCCGATCTCGATCGTCTACCCGCACAGCCGGCATCTGTCGCCGAAGGTGCGCGTGTTCGTCGACTGGATCGCCGAGGTGTTCGACCGCTGCCCGCTGCTGAGCGGCCGGGGCAGCCTCGACGCGACCTGCAGCAAGCGCACCTTCGAGGACGCGGAGCGCGCGCCCGCGCTCGATACGCCGGTGCTCAATGAATGGGTCGCGTAGCAGCGACCCGCCGCGCTACTTGACCCGCCGGCCCCACAGCCGGCCGTATGCGCCCTCGGCGCGGCGGCCGCGTCCGGCGCGGCGCGCGATGCTCAGCGCATCGGTCAGCGTCGCGCGGTGCGATCTCAGATGCGTCGCGCAGCAACGCTCGACGCCCGCGATCTGCACTTTCAGGAACCCGATGGTCTGTTCGACGCCCTTGCGCACGCTCGGGTGCGACTGCGCCAGCAACTGATATTCCGCCATCAGCAGGGCAAACAACTGGCGATGGCGCTGCATCAGCGCCTGCATGCGCATCCGTTCCAGGTCGCCCATCGGCTTCGCACACTGTTCGCCGCTGGGCTGCCGATACAGCGTCGCGCCGAGCGTCGCGAGCCGCTGCGCATCGAGCACGTCCGTGCCGCCCGGCTCGCCGAGCGCAAGCTCGAACTCCCTGGCCTGATGCGGGCTGATCACGAGCACCGCCAGCCCGGCCGCCTGCAACGCGCAAATCGCGTCGAATTCATGCCCGCCGCTCGACTTCACGGCCACGAGCGCCGGCCGCCATGCCGCGACCGCATCGACCAGCCGGTCGATGCCAGCCGGATCGTTCGGATAGCGCCACACGAGCCCGGCGCTGGACACCACGATGTCCAGCATGTCATGCGCCACGTCGACGCCGACGAAGACGTCGTCAGCCATGCCGTTCTCCTTGCCACACGCCGAATGATGAGTCATACGAAACCAATTGCGTCCGCACGATGCACGGTCATGATTGAAAGACGGGCCACGGCGCTCCCGCCCTGCCGCATGGCGTTTCCCGGACCCGGCGGCGGATGAAGTCGCGTGTCGGTCGCGCGACAAAAAATCAGGGAGCCTCGTGCGCGGATTGGACGCCGGCAGGTTCACGGCGATCCTCTTCAGGCGCCGCATCGAGCGCGAATTGGTCCCGATCCTTGCCGCGCAGCCAGCGCGGCTCCTTGCCGACGCCGGACCAGGTTTCGCCCGTTTCCGGATTGAAATACTTGGCGCGACGCTTTCGCGTCGCGCCATTCGACTCATCCGGGAACAGATCGCTTTGCGTAAATCCGAACTCCTGGATGCATTGTCGGATTTCCGCGAGCACCGCGGTGGCAATGATGACGCGCTCCCGGCTCAGTTGATCCTCGAGCAGCGCCTTCTTCTCCATATATGACTCGTAGACCATCATGGCTCGCCTCGACCCAGCCACGCATCCCATCGCGGGCAGCGCCTGGAGGACGGGAGCTGTTGAGGAAAGCGTAGCAGCGGCACTTTCGGCTATTGACAACTTTTGTCAACAGTGCTTACACGACCAGCAGTTTTACTCATCGAAACAATTTGTTTCGGAAGATTCAATGTTCATAAACGTTGACAATTTCGCCTAGCCTTCAATGCGACCATTTCGGCGAGGAAAATGTCAAGCCCCGGCCCAGTTCTCCAACCGAATCATCCCACGAAAAGTCTGCCCATGCCGATCGAGAATTTAAGACAGGATTACGAAATATTATGAAAATCTTATATCTCGAGGACGATATCGCTTATATCGCTCTGGTCAGATCGATCTTGGTGGAACTGGGCCATCACGTGCACGCGGTGCGCGACGGGTGCGAGGCCATTCGCCATCTGGAAAGCGAGGTTGCGGACCTGCTGATCCTCGACTGGCAGGTGCCGGGCCTGTCCGGGCTCGAAGTGCTGGCCTGGGTGCGCGAGCGCATCGGCCCGCATCTGCCGATCCTGTTCCTGAGCAGCCGGGCGCGCGACGACGAGATTCTCGAGGCCATCAATACGGGCGCGGACGACTACCTCGTGAAACCGGTCAACCGGTGCGAACTGATCGCGCGCATCAACGCGCTGGCGCGCCGTGCGTATCCGAAGCTCGGCGAGCAAAGCAACACGATCGAGATCGGCGGCTACCGGATCGACACGAAATACCGCACTGCCCAGCTGCATGGCGAGCCGGTCAAGCTGACGCCGCGCGAGTTCGAGATCGTCGCGCTGCTGTTTCGCAACGTCGACCGGGTCATGCCACGCGACGCCCTGATCCGTTCGATCTGGGGGCGCGACCTGGGCGCCGTGTCGCGCAGCCTCGACACGCACATCTATCGGATCCGGGCCAAGCTCTCGATCCACGCGGGCAACGGCGTGCGGTTGCGCACCATCTACACGCACGGCTACCGGCTCGAAGCCATGTGACGCGCCCGCGCGCTCGTACTCAACCCAGCAGTGCCTGGATGTCGCGATAGAGCGGACCCGGCACCCGCACACCCTGCGCGAGACTGCGTGCGCGGGCCGCGAAGCGGCGCTGCGACGGCAGGCGCGCGCCCTGCCCGGCGATCGCCTCCAGCAAGCGCTCCGCGCGCGCCTGCCCCTCGTCGCGTCGCGCGCCGAGGAACACGTCGGGATCGAACGCGATCAGCAACTCGCCGTGGCAAGGCGTCGCGCCGACGCCTGCGTCGAACGCCAGCGATTCCATGCTCGTGAAATCGCCGATCAACGCACCCGCGAGCAACTCGATCATCGCCGCCAGCGCCGAGCCCTTGTGTCCGCCGAAGGTCCGCATCGCGCCCTGGAGCGCCGCGCGCGCATCGGTGGTCGGCCGGCCGTGCGCGTCGATCGCCCATTCCGGCGGGATCGGCCGGCCGGTGCGTGCGTGCAGCTCGATGTCGCCGCGCGCGATCGCGCTCGTCGCGAAATCGAACACGAATGGCTCGCCGTATGGCTCGCCGCCGGGCCGGGGCCAAGCGAACGCCAGCGGATTCGTGCCGAACACCGGCCGCGCGCCGCCTTCCGGCGCGACCCACGCATGGCTCGGACACATCGCGAGCGCGGCCAGCCCATGCGCGGCGAGCGCCTCCACCTCCGGCCACAGCGCCGAAAAATGGAAACAGCGATTGATCGCCAGCGCCGCGATGCCCTGGGCGCGCGCGCGCTCGACCAGCGCCGGCAAGCCCAGTTCGAACGCGAGCAGCGAGTAGCCGCGCTGCGCGTCGACCGATACGACGCCGCCCGCAAGCGTGCGCAGGATCGGCTCCGCGCGCGGATCGACCTGGCCTTCGCGCAGCGAACGCACGCAGACCAGCAGGCGATAGATGCCGTGCGAGTGACACTCGTCGCGCTGGCATCGGGTGATCACGCGGGCGATCGCGCGCGCGTGCGCGTCCGACATGCCGTGGTGCGTGAGCACCTCGAATGACAGCCGCTCGACTTCGTCGAGCGACAAGACGACTTCGTCCTGTTTCGCGGCGTCATGCATCGCGCGTCTCCGCAGCTTGATCGACACCGTTCACGCGGCGCGCGATGCCGAGCGGATTGCCGTCGCGCAGCGCGGTCGGCAGGCAGTCCGCCGGGAAATCCTGGTAGCACACGGGCCGCAGGAAGCGCTCGATCGCCCGGCTGCCCACCGACGTCGTGCGCGCATCCGACGAGGCGGGAAACGGGCCGCCGTGCACCATCGCATCGCAGACCGCGACCCCCGTGCCGAAGCCATTCGCGAGAATCCGCCCCGCGCGCCTTTCGAGCAGCGGCAGCAAGGCGCCGAACGCGGCAGCGTCCGAATCGTCCGCGTGCACCGCGATCGTCAGCTGACCTTCGAGCGACGCCAGCAGCGCATGCAGCGCCGCCTCGTCGGAACAGCGCACGATCAGCGACGCCGCGCCGAATACTTCGTCGCGCAGCGCGGCGTCACGCATGAACGTCTCGGCCGCGGTCGCGAACAGCGCGGCGCGCGCCGTATGCGGGCCGCCCGCCGCGCCGGTCGCGAGCGCGACCACGCCGGCGCTTGCCGCGCGCGCCTCGACCGCCGCGCGATAGGCGGCGTCGATCGCGGGCGTCAGCATCGTCGCGGCGGGCGCGGCGTCGAGCGCGGCCGCGGCCGCCTGCTCGAACGCGCGCAACGCCGGCCCGTCGACCGCCAGTACGAGGCCCGGATTGGTGCAGAACTGCCCGGCGCCCAGCGTCAACGAGGCGACGAACTGCTGCGCGATCGTCGCCGCCCGCGCGGCGAGCGCGCCCGGCAACAGCAGCACGGGGTTCACCGCGCTCATCTCCGCATAGACCGGAATCGGCTCCGCACGCGCGGCCGCGATCCGCATCAGCGCCGCGCCGCCCGCGCGCGAGCCGGTGAACCCGACCGCCTTGATGCGCGGATCGGCGGCCAGCGCCTGGCCGATCGCGTGCCCCGCGTCGAACAGCAGCGCGAACACGCCTTCCGGCATCCCGCACGCGCGCGCGGCGCGCTGGATCGCCCGGCCGACCAGTTCAGAGGTGCCCGGATGCGCGGGATGCGCCTTCACGATCACCGGGCAACCGGCCGCCAGCGCCGACGCGGTGTCGCCGCCCGCCACCGAGAACGCGAGCGGGAAATTCGACGCGCCGAATACCGCCACCGGCCCGAGCGCGATGTTGCGCAGGCGCAGGTCGTTGCAAGGCAGCGGCATGCGCAGCGGCGCGCCGCCCGGATCCGCGTTGTCGATGCGCGCGCCGAGGTAGCCGCCTTCGCGCAGGAGCGTCGCGAACATCGCGAGCTGGCCGACCGTGCGCGCGCGCTCGCCCTCGATGCGCGCGCGCGGCAGGCCGGTCTCGGCGCAGCAGCGCTCGACGAGCGCGTCGCCGAGCGCGACGAGTTCCGCGCCGATCGCGTCGAGAAACGCCGCGCGCGCCGCGGGCGGCGTCTCCCGATACGCATCGAACGCCGCGTCGGCGAGCCGGCAGGCGGTATCGAGATCGGCCGGCGTCGCGCCGCCGAACGCGGGCGCGAGCGCCTCGCCGGTGGCGGCCGCGATCGCGTGAAAGGTGCCGTTCGCGCCGAACGCGGCCGCGCGGCCGATCAGTTGCTTGCCTTCAATGACCATGCTCTCTTCCTCGGGTCGGATGCGCGGCCCGCCAGGCCGCGCCGTGGTGGCGGAGGACGGCGCATTCATTCGTCGTCCTCCAGTTCAAGCCGGGCCGGCACGCCGGTCGCCGCGCCCCAGTAGTAGATGACGATCGCGATCAGCGCGACCGCGAGCGTGTCGTAAGGATGCGCGAGCACGCCGATGCCGCCGAAGCTGCCGAGATAAGACGCGCCGACGATCAGTGCATAGAACGCGATCAGCCACAGCGACGCGCGCACCTGCCGCGCGAGGCTCAGCTGCCCGGTCGGCACGTGGCGGCCGCAGCCGAGATAGACGACGAACAGCGCGATCTGCAGACCGAGCAGCCAGGACACCGTGCCCCAGCCAGACCAGTAGACGATCAGCGCGGCGACGATGAACGACAGCGGGCCGAGCACCGCGAAGCCGGCGGCGCGAAACGGCCGGGGCAGCTCGGGGGCGGTGCGGCGCAGCGCGGCGACCGACACCGGCGCGACCGCATAGCTGAGCACCAGCGCGGCCGACACGACGTTGATCAGCACCTCCCAGGACGGGAACGGCAGCGTCCAGAACACCGACAGCCCGAAGGTCAGCCACAGGCCCGGGCGCGGAATGCCCGAACGCGCGTCGATGCGCGTGAAGACCTTGAAGAAGGTGCCGCTCTTCGCCCAGCCGTAGACCACGCGCGGCGTCGCGTTCATGTAGATGTTGCCGCAGCCGCTCGGCGAGATCATCGCGTCGGCCACCACCATGTAGGCGAGCCAGCCGACGCCGAGCACGAGCGCGATGTCGCGGTACGGCAGCGAGAACGCGTGGCCGATGCCCTGCCAGCCGCCCGCGAGCATCCCGGTCGGCACGCCGCCGAGGAACGCGAGTTGCAGCAGCACGTAGATCAGCGTAGACAGCAGCACCGACAGGATCAGCGCGATCGGGATCGTGCGCTGCGGCTCGCGCACCTCGCTCGCGACCGAGATGATCGGCGTGAGGCCCAGGTACGCGAAGATCACGCCGCCCGCCGACACGGCCATCTCGACGCCGGACAGGCCGAACGGCGCGAAGCCGGCGACGGTCAGGTTGGCCGGCTTGAAGAACATGAACAGCACGCCGATCACCGACAGCGGCACGATGAACTTGAACAGGCTGATCAGGTTGTTGGCGGTCGCGAAGGTCTTGACGCTCGAATAGTTGAGCAGGAAGAACACGCCCAGCAGCGCGAACTGCAGCAGCCAGCCCGCGACGGTCGGGTTGTTGCCGCCCGCGACGGTGAGGCCGGGGAACCAGGCGGCCGCGTACTGCCGCGCGGCCACCACCTCGATCGCGATCAGGCTCGAAAACGCGATCAGCGTGATGAAGCCCATCAGGTAACCGAGCAGCGGGCCGTGCGAATACACGGGGTAGCGCACCACGCCGCCCGCGCGCGGCAGCGCCGCGCCCAGCTCGCAGTAGACGATGCCGAGCAGCAGCACCGCGACGCCGCCGAGGATCCACGAGAAGATGCCGGCGGGCCCGGCGATCGAGGCGACGTGGCTCGCCGCGAACAACCAGCCGGATCCGAAGATGGCGCCGAGACCGATGAAGGTGAGATCGGTCAGCGACAGCCGCTTCTGGAATTTGCCTTGTGTTGCCATGAGGAAGATGCCTTGTATCGGAACCGCGATGACAGGCAGACGGGCACCCGCCCACGCGGCGCGTGAGCGCCCGTGGGTTTCGCGACATCGGAGAGGCGGCGACGGGAGGACGGCCGCGGGAACGGGGCGCGTCTGTCGAACGCGCGCGGGCGGGGGAACACCGCGCGCCGGGGCGCTTACAGCCCCACGTCGGGCAGGGTCGGCCGCTCGGCGAGCGCCTTCGCGACGATCGCCTTCACCTCGGCCAGCGTCTCGCCCTGCAGCGCGAGGCGCGGCGGGCGCGTGACGGCGCTGCCGCGTCCGACCAGCTCCTCGCACAGCTTGATGCACTGAACGAGATCGGGGCGCGCGTCGAGATGCAGCAGCGGCATGAACCAGCGATACAGCGCGAGCGCCTCGTCGAAGCGCCGCTGCATCGCGAGACGGAACAGCGTCTCGCCTTCCTTCGGGAACGCATTCGACATCCCCGACACCCAGCCTTGCGCGCCGACCGCGAGACTTTCGACCACCACGTCGTCGAGCCCCGCGAACAGCACGAAGCGATCGCCCACCGCGTTGCGGATATCGATGAAGCGGCGCGTGTCGCCCGACGAATCCTTGAAGTAGACGATGTTCTCGCAATCCTGCAGCGCGATCAGCACGTCGGGCGTCACGTCGTTCTTGTAGATCGGCGGATTGTTGTAGACCATCACCGGCAGGTCGGTGCTCGTCGCGACCGCGCGGAAGTGCGCGGCCGTTTCGTGGGTCTTCGCGGAATAGACGAGCGCCGGCATCACCATCACGCCGTCGACGCCGGCGCGCGCGGCCTCGCGCACCGTGTCGCACGCGAAGGCCGTGGTGAATTCCGCGATGCCCGCGATCACCGGCACGCGGCCGGCCGCCGCGTCGCGCGCGGCCTCGATCACCGCGAGTTTCTCGGCCGTCTTCAGCGAGGTGTTCTCGCCGACCGTGCCGCAGACCACGAGGCCCGACATGCCGTCCTTGACGAGATTGGCCATCACGCGATGCGTCGCTTCGAGATCGAGCGAGAAGTCCGCCTTGAATTGGGTGCTGACGGCGGGGAAAACGCCGCTCCAGTACTCGGTGCGATGGTTCATCAATGTCTCCTCGAATGGGTAGGGGGCGCGGAATGGCTCCGGACTGTCGACAAGTATCCGCTCGCGGCGCAGCGGCGGCTTGTGACTTTTCCCGCTCGTGGAAGATGAAATCGGCACAGTGCGCGGGGCCTCGCGGCAGGCCGGCGCGACGCGCGACGCTGCGCCGGCAAGCATGGTGCGCCTTGCCGCAAGGCTTGGCGCAAGCCTCGTGCGCAAGCGCTCGACCGGCCGGCAAACACGCCGGTGCGCCCTTTTCGCACGGCCCGCGCGCGGCAATCGGCACAGCGTCCGGCGCACGCCGGGCGCATCGCTCACGAGGGTGCGCGACGATGCCCCCACCCGCGACGCGGATATCGATTGTTCCAACTTCGCGACAATTCAATTCGCTCGCCGGCCATTTATCGATGCTGCACCTGCACCTAAATTACCCCTGTCGCGCGGGAAAACCTCCATCGCGCATCGAATCGACAGGAGTTGCATCATGAAACGCAGCAGTCTCTTCGCCGCCGTCGCCCTTGCGCTGACGGTTTCCGCACCGGCCTTCGCGGAAGGCGGCATCGGCCTCACCGGCGCATATGGCGACAACGCGTGGCACGGCAAGAGCACCCGCAGCCGCGCCGAGGTGCGCGCGGAACTCGAACAGGCGCAGCAGGACGGCTCGCTTGATGCGCTGCGCAAGACCACCTCGTATCCGCAAGGCGTCGAGTTGGCCCGCCGCGCCTATCGTCCCGATCCCGACGCCAATCAGCTCGCGGGCGCGGGCCGGTAAACGCCGTGGGCCGCGCGTCGGGTCGCCCGACGCGCGGCCCACGCCGCTCCACAGCAACTTCATCGCGTCACGTCTTTCCTTCAAGGGTTACGACCATGAACGAACCGTCTCCTTCGCCGCTCGATCAATGGGACAGCACGATCCCCGTCTGGACGCCGTTCCGCCCGACGGCCGGCCGCTGAGCGCGACGACGGCCGCCGCCGCGCTCAACGGCGCGGCACGCCGTCGCGCCAGGCGCTCCAGTGCGTGACGATGTCCTGCACGAGCGGGTTGCCCGCCAGATACAGGTTCGCGGTCGCGAGCGGGAAGCCGCCCTGGTCCGCATAGTTGAGCAGATTGTCCGCGCTGGTCTGGCCCGCGTGCGGCCGATCGAAATCGGAACCGGTGCGCAGCACCGCCACGCGATTCAGATCCACCCGCTTCACGCTCGCCGCGCGCTTGAGCGCCTCGAAGGTCGCGTTGTCTTCCTGCGCCGTCATGCAATACGTGCCCTTGCCGTCGGTCAGGATCCTGGTCCATTCGCGCGCGCGCTCGCCGAGCAGCGTGCCCGAGAACCACGTGTTGCCCGACGACGTGTCGCACTGGATCACCGTCGGCGGCTGGTTCGCGGGCGCGTAGTCGAACTTCGCGCGCGCCGCCTGCGCCTGCGGGCTGTCCGACAGCGTGACGTTGCGCGACAGTGCGTAGGCGGCGTCCGCGAGCTGCGGGTTGAGCTGGAACACTTCGTTGCGGTAGTCGAGCGGCGGCTTTTCCGTCGGGTTCTTCGTGTTGATGCCGAGATAGCCGCCGCTCCAGCCGGCCGGGATCTCGCGCGCATCGAGTTCCCACTGGATCCCGAAGTCGACCAGATACTTCGCCCATGCGGCGGAGCCGAGCGTGCCGCGCGCCGGATCGACGCCCGCGATGCCCGAGATCAGGAAATAGGTGCGACGCAGGTCGAAACGCTGCGAGAACGTGAGCGCCATGATCGACGACGCCGCGTTCGCGTAGCCCATGCCGGTCGTCACGACGCAGACGTCCTGCTTGTTGCAGTGAACGGCCGGATAGTCGGGCGACAGGCCGGGCACCGACACGGTCTTCCACGGCCCGAGCTTGTCGAGCCAGGCCTGCCCTTCGGGGCCGAACATCGTGATGATCATCACCTTCACCGGGCGGCCCTGCGCGGCGGCGGCGGCGCCGGCGCCGGCGTCGCGGCCGGTGTCCTGGGCGAAGGCGGAGACGGCCGAACAGGCGGCCAGCGTGAAGACTGCGGCGGACAGAATCGATCGAGTCAGCATCGGCGTTCCTTTGTCGATTGTTGTTGGAAGCTGGGGGAAGACGTGCGGCACGGCGTGTCATGGCCCGCGCGCAGTATAGAACGGTGGCGCGCGCGATGGATTCGGCAGGGCGCGGGGGGTAGGCCGTCGCGGGGGGCTGTTGCGGCGGAGCCGTTGCGGGGGGCTGTTGCGGCGGAGCCGTTGCGGTGAGGTCGATACAGGGGCTGTGACGGCACCGCCGTGATAATTGGAAGGAGCGCGCGCCGGACGACCTGGGATGCAATGCGCCCATCAATGACGGGCGCGAAATCACCGAGCCCGGTACTCGACACGCCAGTCCGCACCGCCAGCCAAGCGCGGTCGGCCGGACGCGGTCGGCTAGACGCGGTCGGCCAGACGCGGTCGGCCAGACACGCAACCGAACGCCCCCGCCCAGCCGCACCGGCGAGCCTCGCGCCCCACCACCCTACTTCCGCGCGGCAGCGCCTGAAAGCCGCCTCGCCCGCAACGTCAGGCGACGTCGACGCGCGCAGGCCCGTCCGACATCTCGCCGATCACGGCCGCGCGATCGAAGCCGTCGGCGCGGAAGCACGCGAGAACATCGTCGACCGCTTCCGGCGCGCACGCGACGAGCAGGCCGCCGGACGTCTGCGGATCGGTGAGCAGCGCCTGCGCGACGGGCGGCAGGCTGTCGGCGAGCCGCACCTCGGCGCCGTACGAGGTCCAGTTGCGACCCGATGCGCCGGTGAACACGCCGTCGGCGACGAACGCCTCGACCCCCGCGAGCCACGGCAGCGACGCGTAATGCACGCGCGCGGTGAGGTGCGCGCCGCGCGCCAGTTCAAGCGTATGGCCGAGCAGCCCGAAGCCCGTGACGTCGGTCAGCGCATGCACGCCCGGCAGGGCGGCAAGCTCCGTGCCCGGCCGGTTCAGCTTGGTGGTCGTCGCAACCATCTGCGCGTAGCCCGCGGCGTCGAGCTGGTTCTTCTTCAACGCCGCCGACAACACGCCGACGCCGAGCGGCTTGCCGAGCACGAGCACGTCGCCCGCGCGCGCGGCCGCATTGCGCTTCACGCGCGACGGATGCACGACGCCGATCGCCGCGAGCCCGTAGATCGGTTCGACCGAGTCGATCGAATGGCCGCCCGCGACCGGAATGCCCGCGTCCGCGCACACCGATTCGCCGCCGCGCAGCACGGCCGCGATCGTCTCGTGCGGCAGCACGTTGATCGGCATCCCGACCAGCGCGAGCGCGAGGATCGGCTTGCCGCCCATCGCGTACACGTCGGACAGCGCGTTGGTCGCGGCGATCCGGCCGAAGTCGAACGGATCGTCGACGATCGGCATGAAGAAGTCGGTGGTCGCGACGATCGCCTGCTCGTCGTTCAGCCGGTAGACGGCCGCATCGTCCGAGGTCTCGGTGCCGACCAGCAGGTCGGGGAACAGCGCGGGCGGCGCATTGCGCTTCAGCAACTCGGACAGCACGCCCGGCGCGATCTTGCAGCCGCAGCCGCCGCCATGCGACAGGCTCGTGAGGCGCGGCGGCGCGGCGTCGGGGCGGGTGGAGTCAGTCATGGCGAGGTTCCGGAAAAGAGATAAACGCTCTATTATCGGCAATCCCGCGCAAGCGCGCGCGGCGCCCGCCGCAAAATTCCCGGCCCCGCCATCCCCCGCAGCCGTTCATGGATCATCGTTTCGTCGCGCTCGTCCTGCTGTCCGCGTTGTTGCACGCCGTCTGGAATGCGTTCCTCCACGTCAGCGAGGACCGCGTCGTGCAGCTCGGCACGATGTCCCTGCCCTATCTCGCGGCCGGCCTTGCCGGCGCGCTGCTGCTGCCCTTGCCGCCCCCGGCGGCGTGGCCTTATGTCGCGGCCTCGGCGCTGCTCGAACTGGGCTATTGCGCCGCGCTGCTGCGCGCCTACCGGCGCGGCGAGTTCAGCGAGATCTACCCGATCGCGCGCGGGCTGTCGCCGCTCCTCGTCACCGGCCTCGCGTTCGCGCTGCTCGGCGAACGGCCGACGCCCGCCGCGCTCGCGGGCATCGCCTGCGTATCGGCCGGCATCATGTCGCTCGCGCTCCGGCGCGGCCGCCATCCGGCCGGCGACAGCGTGCCGTACGCGCTGCTGACGGGCGCCTTCATCGCCGCCTATTCGGTCGTCGACGGCATCGGCGTACGGATCGCGGGCGATCCGCTCGCGTACATCGCCTGGGTCTACCTGCTGTGGAACGCGCCGCAGCTCGCGCTGATCTGCGCGCTGCGCGGCCCGCGCACGCTGCTCGCCGCGCGCGGCGCGCTCGGGCGCGGCATGCTGGCCGGCACGCTCGCGCTCAGCGCCTATGCGATCGTGACGCTCGCGTACCGGCGCCTGCCGGTCGCGACCGTCTCCGCGCTGCGCGAGACGAGCCCGATCTTCGCGCTCGCGATCGGCTGGTCCGCGCTGCGCGAACGACCGACCCCGCGACGGCTCGTCGCGTGCGCGCTCGTGGTGGCGGGCGCGGCGCTGATCCGGCTTTAGACGGAACCGACGCGCGCCCGCGGCCCGCCGGTCAGAACTTGTGGCGGATGCCCGTCACCGCGACGATCTGCGTACGCGTGCTCGACGGGTTCGAGATCCCTTCGATCGCGGCCACCGCGTTCGACGACGCGCGCTGGTAGAAGGCATTCACGTAGACATCGGTGCGCTTCGACAGGAAGTACTGCGCGCCGACGCTCGTCTGCAGGTAGTGCGAGCTGGGCTTCGGCCCCTGCGACGCGAGCACCTGCGTGTAGGTCTCGCCGAGCGCGAACTGCAACGCGGGCGTCATCAGATAGCGCACGCTGCCCTCGTAGTTGTTGAAGCGCACCGCGCCGCCCGTCTGCAGGTTGAACAACGAACTCGTGTAGAGCAGCCCGAACGTCGCGGGCCCCCATGCGTAGGTGCCGCCCGCGCCCCAGATCTGCTGGCGCGCCACGCCCTTGATGAACGTGTAGTAGTTGTCGGACGCCACCGCGCCGGTCGTGTCGAGCGCCGGATGATCGACGCGCACGTAGGCCGCGCCGAGTTGCAGCGGCCCGTTCCCGTAGCTCGCGCCCAGGCTCCACACGCGGTTCTGGGCGAACGCGGTCGAGTTCGAGAAGCCGTACAGGCCGATCGCGCGCAGGCCGTACCAGGTGGGCGTCTGGTACTGCACCGAGTTGTTGGTGCGGAACGTGTTGTTGAGGTCGTCGGTGTCGAACGGATGCAGCGCGTACTGCGTGAGCGCGGTGCTCGCGCCGATCTGCAGCGGCTCCAGCACTTCCTGCGCCGCGTTGTACTGGCGGCCCATCGTCAGCGTGCCCCAGCGGTCGTTGTCCAGCCCCACGTAGGCGCGGCGCCCGAACAGCCGGCCGCCCTGGCTCGCGGCGCCGGTCTCGATGTTGAAGCCGTTCTCGAGCCGGAACACCGCGCGCGTTCCGCCGCCGAGATCCTCCTTGCCGACCAGCCCCCAGCGCGTGCCCTGCTCGTTGCCGCCCGTCGCCTGCCATGCGGCATGCCCGTTCTGGTTGTTCGTATACGTGATCCCCGAATCGACGACGCCATACAGCGTCACGCTCGACTGCGCCTGCGCGCAGGTCGCCCCCGTCGCGCCCGCCATACCGGCCAACACGATCGCCATGCCTTTCCGTTTCATCTCCGACCCCTTATTAGATTGAATATGGGGAGCGATTTATTTCGCTCACAACGTGTTTTATTTAATAAAACATCGTCTTATTTATTGTTCAATCTGGCGATTTGATGCGTCAAGCCATGCCAAAAATCGCCTACGGGAGTCGCACCGATCTGGTTCTGAAAGCGTTTCGAAGAATGAAACAAGTCCAATAACGACAGCCATTACAGCCCGATCATCACGCATCGCCGCGCCGCCGTAAAAAGCCCTTGACCGCGATTTTCTGCCGTTGTGAAATATTGATACGCTGTTTTATTCATTAAAACAAACGGACGAGACGCTCCAAGAAACTAGGTAAAGAACCTGATCTCCATGCTGACGTTTAATTGCAACAACACGCACGCCGGCGAATCGCCCGCGTATTTCGTCGCGCAGCCGACCGCGCCCGCCCTGCCGATCGTCGTCGATTCGCCGCACAGCGGCATCGCGTATCCGCCCGACTTCCGCCCCGTCGCGCCGGACGATGCGATCCGCACGACGTGGGATGCGTACGTCGACGAACTGTGGAGCGGCGCCGCCGCGCGCGGCGGCACGCTGCTCGGCGCGACGTTCCCGCGCGCCTACATCGATCCGAACCGCGCGGAAACCGACATCGACGCCACGCTGCTCGCCGAGCCGTGGCCCGAGCCGCTTTCCCCGCAGCCGTACACGCAGCGCGGCATGGGGCTGATCCGGCGCGACGCGCTGCCCGGCGTGCCGCTGTACGACCGCAAGCTGTCGCTCGCCGACGTGCGCCGCCGGATCGACGCGTACTACCGGCCGTACCGCCGGGCGCTCGCCGGCATCGCCGAGCCGCTGCATGCCGCGCATCGCGCGCTGTGGCACATCGATTGCCACTCGATGAAATCGCGCGGCAACGCGATGAACGTCGACGCGGGCGCGCTGCGGCCGGATGTCGTCGTCAGCGACCGGCGCGGCGCGACCGCCGACCCGGCCTTCACCGCCTGGACCGCGCAGTGGTTCGCCGACGCCGGCTACCGCGTGCAGATCAACGACCCGTACCAGGGCGGCGACCTGCTGACCGCGCTCGCCGATCCGGCGCGGCAGCGCCACAGCATCCAGATCGAATTCAACCGCGCGCTGTACATGGACGAGGCCGCGTTCGCGAAGCACGCGGGCTTCGACGCGCTGAAGCGCTCGGTCGACGCCTACCTCGATGCGCTCGCCGATTACGTGCGCGCACGCCTCGCCTCGCCGGGAGACACCCCATGACAACCTACATCGTCGACGCCGTCGACAGCGCGTTGAAGCTGCTGAGCTACGTCGCCGAGCACCCGAACCTCGGCGTGACCGAGCTGGCGTCGCAGCTCGGCATCAACAAGTCGCGCACCTACCGGATGCTGTGCACGCTCGAACTGCATCGCTTCGTCGTGCAGGACGCGCACACGTCCACCTACGCGCTCGGCCCGCAGGCATTCGTGATCGGCGTGGCCGCGTCGCAGCAGAACGCGCTCGTGCGCGCCGCGCACCGGCACATGCTTGCCCTCAACCAGGCGATCAACGAGACCATCGTGCTGCGCGTGCGCGAAGGGCTCGAATCGGTGTGCGTCGCGCGTTGCGAAACGACGCACGCGGTGCGCACCGTCGGCGCGGTCGGCAACCGCCGCCCGATCAGTTTCGGCGCATCGGGCAAGGTGCTGCTCGCGTTCGCGCCCGACGCGGTGCGCGACGAATATCTCGCGCAGCTGCGCAGGAACGGGCGGGCCGACGACCTGCCGACGTTCGCCGGCGAACTCGACGTGGTCGCGCGCAAGGGCTACGCGGTGAGCAGCGGCGAGGTGACGCCCGGCGCGGTCGGGATCGCGGTGCCGGTGCGCGACCTGACGGGCGGAGCGGTCGCCTCGGTCAGCGTGACGGGCCCCGAGGTGCGCGTGAGCCACGCCGACATTCCCGACTATCTCGAACGCCTGCAGGCGTGCAGCCTCGCCATTTCCGCCGAACTCGGCTACGTCCCGGCGCGCGCCGCGCTGCAACCGGCC
This sequence comes from Burkholderia sp. GW821-FHT14F03, assembly GCF_058803765.1. Taxonomy (NCBI): domain Bacteria; kingdom Pseudomonadati; phylum Pseudomonadota; class Betaproteobacteria; order Burkholderiales; family Burkholderiaceae; genus Burkholderia; species Burkholderia sp. GW821-FHT14F03. Next base: position 164,528 of record NZ_JBXAPG010000002.1, on the reverse strand, counting down.
TGACGGCCCGCTACTTCATCGACGAGGATCCGATGCCCGCCTCTTCCCCGAATCCGGCCGACGCACGCCACATCGACACCACCGCACGCACGGCCGGCGATCCGGCGGCCGGCGACCCGGCGGCCGGCGACCCGGCGGCGAGCGCCGGCCGCGCGCCGCATCCGCACGGCAAGATGCTGCACCCGGTCGTGATGATGCTGTGGGTGCTGGCCGCCGCGATCGCGCTCACGTGGATCGTCGACGCCGGCCACTTCGAGCGCAACGGCCGGCTCGTCGTGCCGGGCACCTATCACGTGGTGCCGAAGACGACCGCGCTCGCGACGCTCGTCGCGCCGGCCGTCAGCCACAGCACGCCCGCGCACGCACTGCCGGCGAGCCTCGTCTCGGCGTTCGTCGCGGTGCCGGAAGGGCTGCTGAAGAACGCGCCGCTGATCGTGATGGTGATGTTCGTCGGCGGGATGTTCGGCGTGATGCGCCGCACGGGCGTCGTCGACGCGGGCATCGACCGGCTGCTGCAGCTCACCGGCAACAACGCGTACCTGCTGACGCCGCTGCTGATGATCCTGATCGGGCTCGGCAGCACGCTGCTCGGCTTCATCTCCGAATACCTCGTGATCATTCCGATGGTCGTCGTGATCGCGCGGCGGCTCGGGCTGTCCGACCTGTTCGCGGTCGCGCTCGTCGCGCTCGCCGCGAAGATCGGCTACATCGCCTCGGTCACGAATCCGCTCGCGCTCGCCGTCGCGCAGCCGCTCGTCGGCGTGCCGCTGTTCAGCGGCGTCGCGCTGCGCGCGGTCGTCTTCGTCGTATTCCTGACGATCGGCATCCTGTACCTGCTGCGCCACGTGCGCCGCACCGGCTACCAGGTCGGGCAAATAGCGCCGGGCGCCGCCGTGCACGCGGCCGCGAAGCTGTCGCTGCGTCACAAGGCGACGCTGCTCGTGTTCGCCGCGGCGGTCGCGATGCTGATCTTCGGGACGCGCGAACTGAGGTGGGGCAACGTCGAACTCGCGGCGTTCTATGCGGCGGTCAGCATCGCGACGGCCGTCATCGGCCGGCTCGATTCGCGCAGCGCGGCCGACGCGTTCGTCGACGGGATGAAGAACATGATGCTCGCCGCGCTGCTGATGGGCCTCGCCGCATCGGTCGAGCTGCTGCTGCAGAACAGCCTCGTGCTCGACACGCTGATCCACTTCTTCACGCGGCTCGCGGACGGCCAGTCGCCGGTATGGGTCGCGAACGGATTGATGGCCGTGCAGATGATGCTCGACGTGTTCATTCCGTCGGTGTCGGGCAAGGCCGCGGTCAGCATGCCGATCATCGGGCCGATCGCCCAGCTCTCCGGCGTGAGCGGCCAGACCTCGGTGCTCGCCTTCGTGCTCGGCGGCGGGCTGACGAACCTCGTCACGCCGACGTCCGGCATGCTGCTCGCCTATCTCGCGACCGCGCGCGTCGACTTCGGCGCGTGGCTCCGTTTCGTGCTGCCGCTGTTCACGATCCTGCTCGCGCTGTCGTGCGTCGTGCTGACGTTCGCGGTGTGGATCGGGTATTGAGGTCCGCAGGCGCGGTCGAACGCGCAGGCGCGCCGCGCGGCGAAGCGCGGCGCCGCCTTCGCCGCGGGCGGCTTGCCGCGCAACGCGCCGCGCGAAGTCGATGCGCCGCTCATCCCGCCGCGCTCGCGACACCGAACGCCTGTTCGTCGATCGCCTCGGCCAGCGTCGCGAACGCCGTCTCGATCTCGTTCTCCGGCACGCACGCATAGCCGAGCAACAGCCCCGACGACGCGCGGGCGCGGTCCGCGTAATAGCCGGACAAGGGGCGCGCGACGATATTGCGTTCGAGCGCGGCCCGCGCGACCGCGCGATCGTCGACGCCGCCCGGCAATTGCGTGACGAGATGCAACCCCGCGTCGCTGCCGAGCGCATGCAGCGTATCGCCGTAGCGGCGCGCGACCGCGTCGAGCAGCACCTCGCGGCGTTGCCCGTACAGCGTGCGCATCTTGCGGATATGCGACACGAAGTGCCCTTCCGCGATGAATTCGGCGAGCACGGCCTGCTGCAGCAGCTGTCCTTCGCGATACAGCTCGGCGCTCGCGGTCGCGAAGCTTTCCGCGAGCGGTTCCGGCGCGACCAGGTAGCCGACCCGCAGCCCCGGGAACAGGGTCTTGCCGAAGCTGCCGACGTAGATCACCTGCCCGGCCGTATCGAGACCCTGCAGCGACGCGAGCGGCCGGCTGCCGTAGCGGAATTCGCTGTCGTAGTCGTCCTCGATGATCCAGCAGCCGTGCTGGCGCGCGTATTCGAGCAGCATGCGCCGCCGCGCGAGGCTCATCACCATGCCGAGCGGATACTGGTGCGACGGCGTGACGAGCATCAGCTTCGGCGGTTCGGCGAGATCGGCGGCCGACGGCGCGATGCCCTCGTCGTCGACCGGAATCGGCCGCGTGGTCAGCCCCGACACGTTCAGCACGCTGCGCACGCCCCAGTAGCACGGATCCTCGGTCCAGATCACGTCGCCCGGGTCGGTCAGGAGCCGGACCGCCAGGTCCACCGACTGATGGATGCCGGTCGTGATGACGATCTGCTCGGGCGTGCAGCGCACCGAGCGCGCGGTCCGCAGGTAGTCGGCCAGCGTCTCGCGCAGCAGCGCGAGGCCGCCGCCCGGCGCGTAGGTCAGCAGGTCCGGGCGCAGCCGCCGCCAATACTTGTTGTGCAGGCGGGTCCAGACCCGCGCCGGAAAGCGCGACACGTCCGGCACGCCCGGCATGAACGCGCCGCCCTGCCGCTTCGACACCCCCGCCGCCTCCAGCAGGTGCGCGCCGCGCGCCGACAACGGCCGCGCCGCCGCCGCGCGCGACGCGTCCGGCGCGCGCGCGGCGGCCGCCTCGCCCGCGCCGACGATCTCGTCCGGCGCGCTGTCCGCGACGAAGGTGCCGCGCCCGGTGGCCGAGGTCACATAGCCTTCGAGCGCGAGCTGTTCATAGACCTGCGTGACCGTGTTGCGCGCGATGCCCAGCTCCGCGGCCAGCAGCCGCGACGACGGAAAGCGCGCCCCGGCCGGCAGCTCGCGGCTCAGGATCGCCTGCTGCAACAGCCGGTGCAGCTGCCGGTAGATCGGCTGCGCGCCGCCGCCGCGCACGAGGCGCTGCGCCAGCCAGTCGGACAACACGCTCGACCGCATCGAATTGGCTCCTAGATATTTTGCGAAATGGCTCTGATTTTCGGAGCCAAATCTGATTATAGTCACCTCATGGACGCGTCGACGCGTCCGCCGTCCTTGAATACCGACACGAATCCGACTGGAAGGAGATGACCGTGAACAATGCCGATCTGCACGCCCGCAAGAACGCCGCCACCCCGCGCGGGGTCGGCGTGATGTGCGATTTCTACGCGGCGCGTGCCGAGAACGCCGAACTGTGGGACGTCGAGGGGCGTCGCGTCATCGACTTCGCGGCCGGCATCGCGGTGATGAACACCGGCCACCGCCACCCGAAGATCGTGAAGGCGATCGCGGCCCAGCTCGAACACTTCACGCACACCGCGTACCAGATCGTGCCCTACGCGTCGTACGTCGAGCTGGCCGAGAAGATCAACGCGCGCGCGCCGGGCAGCTTCGCGAAAAAGACCGCGTTCTTCACGACCGGCGCGGAAGCCGTGGAAAACGCGGTGAAGATCGCCCGCGCCGCCACCGGCCGTCCCGGCGTGATCGCCTTCTCGGGCGGCTTCCACGGCCGCACGATGATGGGCATGGCGCTGACGGGCAAGGTCGCGCCGTACAAGCTCGGCTTCGGCCCGTTCCCGGGCGAGGTGTTCCACACACCGTTCCCGAATCCGCTGCACGGCGTGACGACCGCCGACGCGCTGCGCGCGATCGACATGCTGTTCAAGGCCGACATCGATCCGAAGCGGGTCGCCGCGATCATCTTCGAACCGGTGCAGGGCGAAGGCGGCTTCTACGCGGCGCCGGCCGATTTCGTGCGCGCGCTGCGCAAGCTGTGCGACGAGCACGGCATCCTGCTGATCGCCGACGAAGTGCAGACGGGCTTCGCGCGCACCGGCAAGCTGTTCGCGATGCAGCACTACGACGTCGCGCCGGACCTGATGACGATGGCCAAGAGCCTCGCGGGCGGCATGCCGCTGTCGGGCGTGGTCGGCCGCGCGGACGTGATGGACGCCGCCGCGCCGGGCGGCCTCGGCGGCACCTACGCGGGCAACCCGCTCGCGGTCGCCGCCGCGCATGCGGTGCTCGACATCATCGACGAGGAGCGGCTGATCGAGCGCGCGGTCGCGCTCGGCGACACCCTCAAGGCGCGCCTCGTCGCGCTGCAGGCCGAGGTGCCGCAGATCGCCGACGTGCGCGGCCCGGGCTCGATGGTCGCCGTCGAGTTCTTCAAGGCCGGCACGCAGACGCCGGACGCCGAGTTCACCAAGCGCGTGCAGGCGCGCGCGCTCGAACGCGGCCTGCTGCTGCTCGTGTGCGGCGTGCATGCGAACGTGATCCGCTTCCTGTACCCGCTCACGGTGCCGGACGCGGTGTTCGACGAAGCGCTCGGCATCCTCGCCGAGGTCTTGAAGGAAGCGGTCGGCGTGCCTGCCTGAGCGCCGAACGCGTCGCATCCCGGATCGCCGCCTCCGCCCGGACGGCGGCGATCGTCGTTTCTGTCTATCGGAACCTACATCATGAGCATCGACGTTGCACTGAAGGATCCCGCGCTGTTCCGCCAGCAGGCGTACATCGCGGGCGAATGGCAGTCCGCCGCGAGCGGCGAGACGTTCGACGTGCGCAATCCGGCGACGGGCGAGCGCATCGGCGCCGTGCCCGCGCTGGGCGCGGCCGACACGCGGCGCGCGATCGACGCCGCGAACGCCGCCTGGCCCGCGTGGCGCAAGCGCACCGCGAAGGAGCGCGCGGCCGTGCTGCGCAAGTGGCATGACCTGATGCTCGCGCATGCCGACGACCTCGCGCTGCTGCTGACCACCGAGCAGGGCAAGCCGCTCGCCGAAGCGAAGGGCGAGATCCTGTACGCGGCGTCGTTCCTCGAATGGTTCGCCGAGGAAGGCAAGCGCGTGTACGGCGACACGATCCCGACGCCCGCGGGCGACAAGCGGATCGTCGTGACCAAGGAGCCGGTCGGGGTGTGCGCCGCGATCACGCCGTGGAACTTCCCCGCCGCGATGATCACGCGCAAGGTCGGCCCGGCGCTCGCGGCCGGCTGTCCGATCGTCGTCAAGCCGGCGGAAGCCACACCGTTCTCGGCGCTCGCGCTCGCGGTGCTCGCGGAGCGCGCGGGCGTGCCCGCCGGCGTGTTCAGCGTGATCACCGGCGATCCGAAGGCGATCGGCGGCGAGCTGACCGCCAATCCGATCGTGCGCAAGCTGTCGTTCACCGGCTCGACGCCGATCGGCCGCCTGCTGATGGCGCAATGCGCGCCGACCGTGAAGAAGGTCTCGCTGGAACTCGGCGGCAATGCGCCGTTCATCGTGTTCGACGACGCGGATCTCGATGCGGCGGTCGAGGGCGCGATCGCGTCGAAGTACCGCAACAGCGGGCAGACCTGCGTGTGCACGAACCGTTTTTACGTGCACGACAAGGTGTACGACGCGTTCGCGGACAAGCTGCGCGCGGCGGTCGAGAAGCTCAAGGTCGGGCGCGGCACCGAGGCCGGCGTCACGCAGGGGCCGCTGATCAACGAGGCGGCCGTGCTGAAGGTGGAGTCGCACATCGAGGATGCGCTCGCGAAAGGCGCGCGCGTGCTGACGGGCGGCAAGCGTCACGCGCTCGGCCACGGCTTCTTCGAGCCGACCGTGCTCGCCGGCGTCACGCCCGCGATGAAGGTCGCGAAGGACGAGACCTTCGGCCCGCTCGCGCCGCTGTTCCGCTTCGCGTCGGACGACGAAGTGATCAGCTACGCGAACGACACCGAGTTCGGGCTCGCCGCGTACTTCTACAGCCGCGACATCGGCCGCGTATGGCGCGTCGCGGAGGCGCTCGAATACGGCATGGTCGGCATCAACACCGGCCTGATCTCGAACGAGGTCGCGCCGTTCGGCGGCGTCAAGCAGTCGGGCCTGGGCCGCGAAGGCTCGCATTACGGCATCGACGACTACGTGGTGATCAAGTACCTGTGCATGGGGCTGTAACGCCCGCCGGCCGCGCGCGTCCGGCGCGCGCGGCCTCCCGCCTCAGCGGAACACCCCCACCGCCTCCACGAGCCGCGTCGCCTGCTGCCGCAGGTTGTCCGACGCCGCCGCGCTTTGCTCCACGAGCGCCGCATTCTGCTGCGTGATCGAATCGAGATGCACCACCGCCTGATCGACCTGCGACACCCCCTTGCTCTGCTCCGCCGTCGCGGTGCTGATCTCGGCGATCAGGTCCGACACGCGCTTGACCTGGTTGACGATGTCGTCCATCGTGCGCCCCGCGTCGTCGACGAGCCGCGCGCCCGACGTGACCCGGTCGACGCTCGTGCTGATCAGCGACTTGATCTCCTTCGCCGCGTTCGCGCTGCGCTGCGCGAGCGCGCGCACCTCGCCCGCGACCACCGCGAAGCCGCGCCCCTGCTCGCCCGCGCGCGCCGCCTCGACCGCCGCGTTCAAGGCCAGGATGTTGGTCTGGAACGCGATGCCGTCGATCACGCCGATGATGTCCGAGATGCGCCGCGAGCTTTCGCTGATGTCGTTCATCGTGCTCACCACCTCGTGCACCGCCTGCCCGCCGCGTTCCGCCGCGCCGCTCGCCGAGCGCGACAGCTGGTCCGCCTGCACCGCGGTATCCGCATTGCTCTCGACCGTGGCCGTCATCTGCGCCATCGACGCCGCGGTCTGCTGCACGCTCGTCGCCGCCTGCTCGGTGCGCGCGCTCAGGTCGTTGTTGCCCTGCGCGATCTCGTTGCTCGCGCGCTGCACGTTGTGGACCTGTTCGCTCACGTCGTCGACGAGCCAGCGGAACATCAGGCCCAGCTGGCTGATCGTGCGCAGCGTCATGCCGATCTCGTCGACGCGGTCCATCCGCACCGCGTCGCGGCTTTCGCCGGACGCGACCCGCAGCGCCTGGTCGCGCACCGCGCGCAGCGGCTGGGCGATCTGCGCGTCGAGCCACCAGGCCGCGAGCCCGGCCGCGCCGGCCGTGACGCCGGCCAATGCCGCCAGTGGCGCGTCGGAAAGCCCGAGCGTCCACGCCGCGCCGGTCACGACCGGCACCAGCGCGACGAACGGCGCGTGCAGCCGCGCGCGCACCGGCGCCGTGCGCGACCACGACAGGCAGCGCAGCAGCCCGGTGCGGACAACCAGCCCCTTGTGAAACGCGCGCCAGCCGGTCTTGCCGGTGCGGAATGCCTTGTACAGCGCCTCGGCGGCGGCGATCTCGTCGCGCGACGCCTTGGTGCGCACCGACATATAGCCTTCCGGCCGGCCGTCGCGCATCACCGGGATCGCGTTCGCGCGCACCCAGTAGTGGTCGCCGCTCTTGCGGCGGTTCTTGACGAGCGCGGTCCACGGCTCGCCGCCCTTCAGCGTCGCCCACATGTCGGCGAACGCCTCGCGCGGCATGTCCGGATGACGCACCACGTTGTGCGGCTGGCCGACCAGTTCCTCGGTCGAGAAGCCGCTGACCTGCGCGAACGCGGTGTTCGCGTAGGTGACGATGCTGTCGGTGTCGGTCGTCGACATCAGCGTCAGCTCGTCGGGAAAATCGTATTCCTGTTGGGTAACGGGTTGGTTATTGCGCATTATTGGCTCCAAAAGGCGGGTCTGTTGCCCGCTTGTCGCGTGGATGCCCCTACCTTTGTCGAATTCCAAAAAGCCATCGTTTTAAACCGGGCATCCCTCTTTACTGACGGCCGGCGAACCCAAAACATTACCCTTTCATGACAAAAAAACTTCTCTTTCCCGGTTATTGTGATGTCGATCAAATGCTTGTCCCGCTTGCGTCTGGCGCGATATTGATTTCAAATGGCGACGCAAACGATTTCTTCTTTTCGTTTTAATCGAAAAATCCATGCTTTCGACATTTCATGAATCCAACCGGCTATCGTGGAATGCGGCGACGGTCGCGCACAACAGTCACAAGGGCGATCAGGCGGCGTTCTTCCGTGCGGGCGGCTCCACCCTGTTCCCCGAGGAGCGCGAATTGCTCGGGGAACTGGCCGGCACGCGACTGCTGCATCTGCAATGCAACGCGGGGCAGGATTCGTTGAGCCTCGTCCGGCTCGGCGCGCAGGTGACGGGCGTCGACATCTCCGACACGGCGATCGATTTCGCGCGCCGCCTGTCGGCCGACAGCGGGCTGCCCGCGCGCTTCGAGCGCGCGGACGTGCTCGCCTGGATGCCCGAGGCGGCCGCGCGCGGCGAGCGCTACGAGCGGGTGTTCGCGTCGTACGGCGCGCTCTGCTGGCTGTCCGACCTGCGCGCCTGGGCGCGCGGCGTCGCGGGCCTGCTCGCGCCGGGCGGCCGCTTCGCGATCGTCGAGTTTCATCCGTTCGCGCTGTACTTCGATGCGCAGTGGCGAGCGCACTACGACTATTTCCAGCGCGAGCCGAACCATGAACCGAACGGGGTGGGCGACTACGTCGCCGAATCGGGCATCGGGCTCCACGCCTCTCACCCGGGCATCGAGGATTTCGTGAATCCGCACCCGAGCTACGAATTCATGTGGGGGCTCGGCGAGGTGGTGAACGCGCTCACGGCGGCGGGGCTCGTGGTCGACTGCCTGAACGAGTATCCGTATGCGAACGGCTGGAAAGGCTTCGAGGGCATGCGCGAACTGGAAGGCCGGCGGATGGCGCCGCCCGCGCGCATGCCGAGCCTGCCGCTGATGTACGGCATCGCCGCGCACCGGCCATGACGCGCGCTCACGCCCGGCTCGTCGAGCGGCCGCTCGCCCGCGACGACATCCCGCTCGTGTGGACCATCGATCGCAGCGAGATCATCGAGCACATGTACGCGCTGCGCGAAGGCGCGCTGCGGCTCGCGCCCGAGTTCTACGACGTGCGCGGCTGGCCCGATGGCGAGGCCGAGCACTACACGCCGCTCCTCGTCGACTGCCTCGATCGCGGCGGCTGGGGCCTCGGCCTGTTCGACGGCGCGCGGCTCGTGGCCGCGACGCTCGTCGACAGCCGCCCGCTGGGCGCGCGCGGCGACATGCTGCAACTGGCGTTCCTGCACGTGAGCCACGACTGGCGCGGCCACGGGCTCGGCGAACGGCTGTATCGCGCCGCGCAGGCGCAGGCGCGCCGGATGGGCGCCGCGCGGCTGTACGTGTCGGCGACGCCGTCGCAACGCACCATCGATTTCTACCTGCGGATGGGCTGCGTGGTCAGCGACGCGCCCGACCCCGCGCTGTTCGCGCTGGAGCCCGAGGACATCCACCTCGAAGGCCCGACGGCCTGAGGCAGGCGCGGGGGGCGAAGCCCCCCGCGCTGAACGCGCTGAACGCGCTGAACGCGCTGAACGCGCTGAACGCGCTGAACGCGCTGAACGCGCTGAACGCGCTAGACGCGCTAGACGCGCTCGATCGCGATCGCGATGCCCTGCCCGACCCCGATGCACATCGTGCACAGCGCGTAGCGGCCGCGCTTGCGCGCCAGCTCGTACATCGCTGTGGTCACGAGGCGCGCGCCCGACGCGCCGAGCGGATGGCCGAGCGCGATCGCGCCGCCGTTCGGGTTGACGCGCGGATCGTCGTCGGCGACGCCGAGCAGCCGCAGCACGGCCAGGCCCTGCGACGCGAAGGCCTCGTTCAGCTCGATCACGTCGAACTGGTCGAGCGTCATGCCGAGCCGCGCGAGCAGCTTCTGCGTCGCGGGCGCGGGGCCGATGCCCATCACGCGCGGCGCGACGCCCGCCGTCGCGATGCCGAGCACGCGCGCGCGCGGCGTGAGCCCGTGACGCCGCGCGGCGTCTTCGCTCGCGAGCAGCAGCGCGGCCGCGCCGTCGTTCACGCCGGACGCGTTGCCCGCCGTCACCGTGCCGTCCGGCCGCACCACGCCCTTCAGTTTCGCGAGCGCATCGAGCGAGGTCTCGCGCGGATGCTCGTCGCGCGCCACCGCCAGCGGCTCGCCCTTCTTCTGCGGAATCGCGACCGCGGCGATCTCCTGCGCGAGCGTGCCGTCCTGCTGCGCGCGCGCGGCCTTCTGCTGGCTGCGCAGCGCGAAGCGGTCCTGATCCTCGCGGCTCACGCGGTAGTCGTCCGCGACGTTCTCGGCGGTCTCCGGCATCGCATCGACGCCGTGCAGCTGTTTCATCAGCGGATTGACGAAGCGCCAGCCGATCGTCGTGTCGTGGATCTCGGCCTGGCGCGCGAACGCGCTGGTCGCCTTGCCCATCACGAACGGCGCGCGGCTCATGCTCTCGACGCCGCCCGCCACCATCAGCCCGGCCTCGCCCGCCTTGATCGCGCGCGCGGCGATGCCGATCGCGTCCATCCCGGACCCGCACAGCCGGTTGACCGTCGCGCCCGGCACGTCCACCGGCCAGCCGGCCAGCAGCAGCGACATCCGCGCGACGTTGCGATTGTCCTCGCCCGCCTGGTTGGCACAGCCGAAGATCACGTCGTCGAGCGCCGCCCAGTCGACCTCGCGGTTGCGCTCGGCCAGCGCGCGCAGCGGCACGGCGCCGAGATCGTCCGCGCGGACGGAGGACAGCGCGCCGCCGTAGCGGCCGATCGGCGTGCGGATGGCATCACAGAGGAAAGCATCGGTCATGGAGAACTCCGGAAAGTGGGCCGGACGCGCGCCGTATCCGACCCGCGCATCGAATTTGTTCTATATTCGAACACAAGATCGACTATCGAACGATTTGCCGATCATAGGGAGCGCGCCGGCACGCGTCAAGCGGCGGAAACGAGCGATGGGTTGGCGCGCCCCGTGCGTTGCGCTATCTTCACGGCTGCGCGAAATTTCAACAGGCCATGACTACAGAAGACCTTCAGGCGAAGCCCGGCGACTCCTACGTGCAGTCGTTCGCGCGCGGCCTTTCGGTGATCCGCGCGTTCAACGCCGAGCATCCCGAGCAGACGCTGACCGAAGTCGCCGCCGCGACGGGCCTCACGCGCGCGGGGGCGCGCCGCATCCTGCTGACGCTGCAGACCCTCGGCTACGTCGAGGCCGACGGCCGGCTGTTCCGGCTCACGCCGCGCATCCTCGATCTCGGCTTTGCCTACCTCACCTCGATGCCGTTCTGGAACCTCGCCGAGCCGGTGATGGAGCAGCTTTCGGCGCAGGTGCACGAAAGCTGCTCGGCGGCGGTGCTCGATCACACCGAGATCGTCTACGTGCTGCGCATGCCGACCCGCCAGATCATGGCGATCAATCTGTCGATCGGCAGCCGGCTGCCCGCGTACTGCACGTCGATGGGCCGGGTGCTGCTCGCCACGCTCGACGACGCGGAACTCGACGCGACGCTCGCGCGGAGCGCGCTGCACGCGCACACGCCGCGCACGCTGACCGATCCCGTCGCGCTCAAGGAAGCGATCGCGCTGGTGCGCCGGCAGGGCTGGGCGATCGTCGACCAGGAACTGGAGGCGGGGCTGATCTCGCTGTCGGCGCCGATCCGCAACCGGCGCGGCCAGGTGATCGCCGCGATGAACATCAGCGGCAACGCGCAGCGGCACTCGGCCAGGCAGATGGTGAAGGGATTTCTCGAACCGCTGCTGGAGGCCGCGCAAACGGTCTCGGAGATGGTCGCGCGACGCGGCTGAGCGCGCGGGCGGGAGCGGGCGCAAGGCCCGCCCCGCGCGGCCCGTCCCGCTGCCCTTGCAATCTCCGCTTCGGTCATCTAATCCTTATTAAGCCACCCGTCGGCGCGCGGCTTCGCGCGCCGACGGGTGGCCGCTTCAGGCATCCCGCATCACACGCTCCCGTTGCATCCGGAATCGTCGTCAGCGACCGATCAAGGCAACCCGGCCCCGCGCCGGAGGAGACCACCATGCCCGATACCAATGAAACCAAGCTGCTGATCCGCTTGCCCCGTTCCTATACGCAAACCTTGCGGCAAACCCCCACCCTGCAGACGCAGATCCTCGCCGGCCTCGGCGCCGGCGCGGTCGAGCCGCTCTTCACGCACGCCAGTGCGCGGTTGTCCGCCAGCCTCACCGACTGGCTCGTGTTTCAACCAGACCAGGTCGAGGACCGCCATCCCTGGGACCGCGCCCATCGCCAGGCCGCCTCGATCGCGCGCGGCGCGGCCGCGCTCGATGTCTACGTGGAGCCGAACAGCGCACACCGGCGCAACTTCGTGCGCACCGCCCCCGATGCGCCGACCCTCGACGCCGCGCCCACGACCGCACCGCCCTTTCCACCCTCCGCGCCGCTCAACAGCGCCTATCCGCCGGCCGCGGACACCGCGTTCTCGCCGGGCTGGCACCTGTCGCGCGCGGGCTTCCCGCAGGCATGGGCCGTCACCCGGGGCGGCGGCGTGCGCATCGCGCACCTCGACATCGGCTGGTGGCCCGGGCAGTATTCCGCGCCGCGATGCATGCGGCCCGACCTCGGCTACAACTTCGTCGAGGACAACCAAGACACGGTGGACCCGGACGACGGACCGAACGCGGGACACGGCACGGCCACGCTGGCCCTGCTCGCGGGCAACAAGGTCAGCCTGGACGGCAAGACCGAGGCGACGCCGCACGGGCAGGTCTACGAAGGCTTCATCGGCGGCGCGCCCGAGGCCGAGATCGTCCCGGTCAGGATCGCCGGCGTGCTGGGCTCGGTCGTCTATCTGTACGGCAACACGATGGCGCGCGGCCTCGACTATGCGCTGGACCCGGGCGACGGCCGGCGCTGCGACGTGATCAGCCTGAGCCAGGGCGGCCTGCCGCTGAAGTCCTGGGCGTATGCGGTCAATGCGCTGTACGAGGCGGGCGTCGTCGTGGTCGCGGCGGCGGGCGACAGCTACTGGGCCGTGGTCACCGACATCGCCACGCACTACACGGTCTATCCGGCCGCGTTCTACCGCGTGGTCACGGCGACGGGCGTGACGTATGACGACGGCCCGTACAAGCGCGACCAGCTCGGCGTGATGCAGGGCTGCTGGGGCCCCGACGCGGTCATGGCGAAGGCGGTCGGCGCGTACACGCCGAACGTGCCGTGGATGCGCATCGAGACGCAGTACGGCTGGGGTCTCGACGGCGGCGGCACCTCGGCCAGTACGCCGCAGATCGCGGCCGCCTGCGCGTTGTGGCTGGCCAGGTACGGCAGCCGGTTTCCCGACGACTGGCGCAGGGTCGCCGCCTGTCGCGCGGCGCTCGGCCGGTCGGTGGCCGATGCGCGGAAGAACTTCGGCGAGATCGGGCTGGGCAGGCTCGACGCCTGCGCGATGATGAGCGAGGCGCTCGCGGCCGAGATCAAGACGCTGTGCGACGAGAACAAGCTGCAGCACATCGATCCCGACGAGGTCTCGTTCCCGTTCCTGCGCCTGCTGTTCGGCCTGCCGCCGCCGGGCAAGGGCATCGAGGGCCAGGGCGTCGAGGAGATGTACGAGGTGGAGGCGCTGCAGATCTTCTATCGCAGCGCCGATCCGGATCTCGTCAAGGCCGTGGAGGACTACGACCGCGGCCGGCCGCCCGCCGCCGGCGACCTGCCCGGCCTGCGCGCGCGCTTTCTCCAGGCAGTCGACATGTCGGATGCGTTGCGCGGGTATCTGACGGCGCACGCGTAGCGACCGACCGCGCGACGATGCCGAGACAGGCAAGCCATCGGCGCAGCGCCGCCGATGGCGTCATGCGTCCGATCCCGGCACGCCGGTCCTCGACGACGGGCTGCCGTGGAAAGCCGGCGCCGGCCGCCCGGCTACGATTCCGTATGCGCCCTCAGGTTCTTGATGAACCCGTCGAGCTCGTCCGCGCCGGCATCCGTCACCACCCAGTAATTCATGCGCCCGTCGCTCCAGTGCGCGATGTGGTAGCCCTGCCGCTCCTGAATCGCGGGATTCTTTCCGGCCGCATGCCCCGGCCACACGTACAGGTTGATGGGATGAAGCTTGTAGCGATAGACCATCACCGCCACGGTCCGGCCGTCGACATAGTCGAGACGCCCGCCGATCAGCGGATACCCCGCCTGCGCAAAGTCGAGCACCGGCGGAGCGAAATCGATCTTGCCGTTGAACCAGGGCTTCACGGTATGCCGATCCGTGGAGATCACGTCGATCAGCCGATCGGGTTGCAGCGAGCGCACGTGGCTGTCGACGAGTTCCTGGCTCAGTTGAACGTCGGCCGGCGGCGCGGCCAGGTAAAGCGTCCCGCTCCACACGAGCGCCGCCGCGCTGACGGCGAGCGCCCCGACCGGCATCCAGTTCGATCGCCTCTTTTGCTTCCACGCCCGCAGCCATGCCCCGAAACGATGGGCAAGGGACCGGCGCGGACACAGTTCGGCCTCGATGCGCGCGCGCAATGCCTCGGGCGCGGCGAACCGCAGGTCGGACGCCTTCAGGAGCACGCCCACCTGCCGCTGTGCCTCGAGCGCGCGCCGACACTCGGCACACCCGGCCAGATGGCGCTCGAACTCGACCGTCTCACTGAGCGTGAGTTCGTTGTCGACGTATCCCGGGAGCAACGCGAATGTATTCTCGTGGTTCATCATGCCACCTGTCCCATTTTTGCCAGGATCGCGGCAAGCCGCTGACGCCCGCGTCCCAGACGCGACATGACCGTGCCCATCGGAATGCCGACGATCGCGGCGATCTCCTTATAGGACAGTTCCTCGATCTCACGAAGCACGATGATCTCCCGGTATTCGAGGCTGAGCATGCCGAGCGCCGCGATGACCTGCTGACGGTCCTGATTGCGCATCATGAGCACCTCGGGATTGTCGTTGCCGTCGTCGTCCGACTCCGGCAGGTATTCGTCTTCCTCGAACGCCTGCGAATCGGCCTCACGGCGCTTGTTCTGCTGGTACCACGTGTAGAACACGTTGCGGACGATGGCGAGCAGCCAGGGCCGGGCGTCGCCGCCCTGAAAGCCGGCAATGAACCGGAACGCCCGGACGTACGCCTCCTGGACGACGTCCTGCGCGTCCTGATCGTTGTGCGTCAGCCATCTGGCCACGCTGTATGCGGAATTCATATGGGGCATCACCAAGGTTTCAAAGCGCCCGACAGCAGTCTGTTCGTTCATGTTCGACCCGGATAGTTGCGCGATCGTCGACCGTGCCTGACGTATGGATAACCGCCGGGCTGCGTGTTTTATTCCCGCTCGCGCGTTGGGCCGGCCGGGCATTCGCCTCGCCTGTCGCGACGTGCGCGGCGCGCTTGATGGGGAAATCGGCAGGAGGACAGGAAATCGACCGCGGCGGGGATCACGGCCGGCCTGGAAGCGCCGGTCCCGCGATGCGCTTCCGACGGGCGCGCCGCAATGAAAATGATGGGAATAAATTCGGCCGAGGAGCGGTTTGACAGGGTGCCGCCACGCCGTTTGCCATGTCCATCGACCCGGCGCGCGAGGTTCCGTCCATTTCACCATTCTTGAAAGCGAGGTCGCCCATGTCCCCCGCCAGCAATGCCGCCTACACGCGCTTTTCCGTCGTCATGCACTGGTCCATCGCGCTCCTGATCCTGTTGAACCTGATGATCGGGCTCTACATGGATACCTTCCCGCACAACTCGCCTCAATTCAACGGCATCCTGTTCTATCACGCGTCGATCGGCAGCCTGATCTTCATGCTGACGATCCCCCGCCTGGTGTGGCGCTTCACGCATACCCCGCCGGCCCTGCCTTCCAGCGTGCCGACCTGGCAGGCGCGGGCGGCGGGCACCTTGCACGGCATCCTGTACGTGCTGCTGTTCCTCGTACCGCTCGCAGGCTACGTGCACCGCCTGGCGGGCGCGCATCCGGTCAGCTTCTTCGGGTTGGTGAATCTGCCCGTCTTCATCGGCCGCGACGAACCGCTGCGCCTGCTGACCGACACGCTGCATCGCGCCTTGGTGCTGACGCTCGCGCTGTTGCTGGTCGCGCATATCGGCGCCGCGTTGAAGCACAAGTTCGTCGATCGCGACGGCGTGGCAGGGCGCATGGGTATTTGATCCGTGGGCAGCCCCGCCTGGATCGGCGCGATCGGGCGGCGAGTGGGAAATCACAAGTTCAATGGCTCGGCGTCGACTCGCCGGTGGCCTTCGGTCGCGGGCCGACGCGAGCTTCAGATTTCCTGCAAACCGCGCGACGCATGACTTCATGCCGCGGCTCGCTGCGCTGCGTCCAGCGTCGCCGGTCGTCATCGCATGATCCGCATGCACGCGCCGGCCTTGATGGGCATTCAGCGCCGCTGCGGCACTCCGTCAAAGCCGTAACGGACAGATCGACGACGTCGGGCGGAAACGTCACGCCGCGCACGTGGCAAGCGTGCGGCAAGACCGCTTTCCAAATACGGGCGCCCAGTTCATGCCTGTCGGCAGCGTCTGACTGTCGACCTTTGCGTCAGCAATCCACGATCCTCACGCCCAAACCCGCGCACCGCAGCGCCGACGGCGAAGCTTGGTCGCCGTGATACGTCGTGCGTCGCGATGCGCCGGCTTGATCAGCACGATGCGCTCTTCCGGCACGCGGAACAAGGCAGGCGCGGCGGCATCGACGAACCACGGGGCATTCGGATCGAGACTGAGCTTACCCGCCGGTATCGCGTCCCAATCCACCCATGCTCAATACCCTGTCGCGCTGCCAAACATCGTCCGGCGCATCGCGCGCACAAGATTCATGGGTCGCGTATGCCGGGCTTCCGTCACGCCATCGCGCGACGAACGACAACGCAACGCCGCCACTGGAATAAACACTCCCCGGGCCGAGTATTACGTCATGAGAGCGCGACAGATGACGGCAACAGTCCATCGTCTTCCCGCCTCGCATTGAGTCAGGTGATGAAAAGGAAACAGCCGGACCGGCGTTCAGCCTCGCGGCCCGGCCGATCCGAAGGTGCGCCGCCGGGTGTCTTGCCCAACGCCAACCGGATCATCACGCCTTCAAATTAAACTGGAGTCCGAAATGAACACGCGAAACCTCATCGCATCCACGATGCTCGTTGCCGGCGCAAGCCTTGCCGTCTGCGCATCGGCGCAGGAAGTGACCCGGGCGCAGGTGCGCCAGGAACTGATCGAGGCGCAGCACAACGGCCTGAATTTCGTGACCGACGCGTCGTATCCCGACGTCTCGCCGAGCCTGGCAAGCCAGGCGGCCTGGTACAAGCAGCAGAACGGCGGCGGCATGGGCGCCGCCATGACGGGCATGAGCGAAAGCGGACGCGGCAAGCTTCAAACGTCGCCGTCCGGCTCGCCGGCCTGCGTCGGGCCGGCCAGCTTCTGCAACATCTATTCGGGCTCGTGAGCCGCGCAAGCGGTCGCGCATCCCTTCGCGAGCGCGATGCGGCAGACGGGAGCCGACTCCCCGGAGCACGGCCGCCGATCCGATCCGCATCGCGCGAGCATCCCGGCCCAGTGCACGCCGTCCGAGCGCCGCGCCCGACGCAGGATACCCGGCGCGGCACCCGCCGAAAGACCGAAGGCGCTACGCCGCGTCGCCCTCGCGCCGCACCGGCTCGACCTGATGCAAACGCTGCTGCGTGCGCAGCGCATCAAAATACCCGGGGTTCGCCGGCCGCTCCAGATAGCGCCCCACGCCGCGCTGCGCGCGCAGTTCGCCGTTCGCCCAAGCCAGCTCGCCCTGCGACACCGTATGCGACGGGACGCCGCGCACCGTCATGCCCTCGAACACATTGAAATCGACCTTCTGGTGATGCGTCTTCACCGAGATCGTGCGCGTCGCCTGCGGATCCCAGACAACGAGATCGGCATCCGCGCCGACCGCCACCACGCCCTTGCGCGGATACAGGTTGAAAATCTGCGCCGCATGCGTCGAGGTCACGCGCACGAACTCGTTCGGCGTGAGCCGCCCGGTGTTCACGCCCTGATCCCACAGAATCGCCATCCGGTCCTCCACGCCGCCGCACCCGTTCGGAATCCGACTGAAATCGTCGCGACCCATCGCCTTCTGCGACGCGCAGAATACGCAATGATCGGTCGCGGTCGTATGCAGGTTGCCCGACTGCAAGCCGCGCCACAGCGCATCGCGATGCTCCTGCGTGCGGAACGGCGGGCTCATCACGTGCGCGGCCGCGCGGTTCCAGTCCGGATCGCGGTACACCGCTTCGTCGATCACGAGATGCCCGGCCAGCACCTCGCCGAACACGCGCTGGCCTTCCGCGCGCGCGCGCACGATCGCCTCCAGCGCCTCCTTGGCCGACACGTGCACGATGTACACCGGCACGCCGAGCACCTGCGCGATCCGGATCGCGCGGTTCGCCGCCTCGCCCTCGACCGCCGGCGGACGCGACAACGGATGGGCGTCCGGCCCCGTGATGCCGCGCGCGAGCAAGGCCCGCTGCAGCTGGAACACGAGCTCGCCGTTCTCCGCGTGCACGGTCGGCAGCGCGCCCAGCTCGAACGCGCGCGCGAAGCTGTTCACGAGAATCTCGTCGTCCGCCATGATCGCGTTCTTGTACGCCATGAAGTGCTTGAAGCTCGACACGCCATGCTCGTGCACGAGCGTGCCCATGTCGCGGTGCACCGATTCGTCCCACCAGGTCACGGCGACGTGGAAGCCGTAGTCGGCCGCCGCCTTCTCCGCCCAGCCGCGCCATTCGCGGAACGCATCCATCAGCGGCTGCTTCGGGTTCGGAATCACGAAATCGATGATCGACGTCGTGCCGCCCGCGAGGCCGGCCGCCGTGCCGGTATAGAAATCGTCGCTCGCGGTGGTGCCCATGAACGGCAGCTCCATGTGCGTGTGCGGATCGATCCCGCCCGGCATCACGTACTGGCCGCCCGCATCCACGATGGTCGCGCCCGCCGGCGCGTCGAGCCCGGGCCCGACCGCGAGGATCGTGCCGCCGTCCGCGCGCGCGGCGCACAGCACGTCCGCGCGGTAGCTCTGGTTCGCGTCGACGACCGTGCCGCCTCGAATCAATATCGTCATGATGTCTCCTGGTGGAACGGGTTGCCCGCCTCGCGCGCGCGGCAGCCGGCGGCCAGCATCAGCACGCCGTAGACGGCCGCCGCGATCGCGAGCCCGACGAACCACGCATAGGTGTACAGATGCCGGAACAGCGCCGGCACGCCCGGAAACGCGCCGGGAAACGCCTCGTGCAAAAAGCCGGGCAGGTTGGGCAGCACGCCGAGCACGAGCGCCGCGACCGCCGCGAGGTTCCAACCGCCCGCGTACGCATACGCGCCGCGCGGCTCGAACAGCTGCGCGACGTCGATCCGGGTGCGCCGGATCGCGAAATAGTCGACCACCATGATGCCGGCGACCGGGCCGAGCAGCGCCGAATAGCCGATCAACCAGGTGAAGATGTAGCCTTCCGTGGTCGCGAGGATCTTCCACGGCATCATCGCGACCGCGAGGCCGGCCGTGATGAGCCCGCCCGTGCGGTACGACACCGCGCGCGGCCACAGGCTCGAAAAGTCATAGGCCGGCCCGACCAGGTTGGCGGCGAGATTGCAGCACATGGTGTCGAGCGTGAGGATCACGAGCGCGATACCGACGCCGATGCCCTCCATGCGGCTCGCGAGATCGATCGGATCCCAGATCGCCTTGCCGTAGATCACCACGGTCGCCGAGGTCACGACCACCGAGACCACCGACAGCAGCGCCATCGGGATCGGCAGCCCGAGGCTCTGGCCGATCATCTGGTCGCGCTGCGAGCGCGCGAAGCGCGTGAAATCGGGGATGTTGAGCGCGAGCGTGGCCCAGAAGCCCACCATCGCGGTCAGGCCGGGCCAGAAGGTCGCCCAGAACTGGCCGGCCTTGCGGCCGCCCGCGACGAACCGCGACGGTTGCGCGAGCATCGATCCGACGCCGCCCGCCTTCGAGCACGCCCATGCGACCAGCACCGCGCACATCACGATCTTGATCGGCGCGGACCAGCTTTCGAGCCAGCGGATCGACTCGGTGCCACGGATCACGAAATAGAGCTGCAGCGCCCAGAAGCCGAGGAAGCACGCAAGCTGGCCGGCCGTAATGCCGAGCAGCGGCAGCGCGGGGCCGTGCAGCGCATTGCCGGTCAGGATGTTGAGCAGCGTGTAGATCGCGCTGCCGCCGAGCCAGGTCTGGATCCCGTACCAGCCGCACGCGACCACCGCGCGCAACAGCGCCGGCAGCTTCGCGCCCTGCGTGCCGAACGAAGTGCGCACCAGCACGGCATAGGGAATGCCGTACTTCGCGCCCGCGTGGCCGATCAGGATCATCGGCGCCAGCACGATCAGGTTGCCGAGCAGCACGGTCAGCACCGCCTGCACCGGCGACATGCCCTGGTCGGTGAGTCCCGCCGCGAGCATGTACGAGGCGATGTTCATCACCATCCCGACCCACAGCGCCGCGAAATGGTGCCAGCGCCAGGTGCGCTGCGCGACGCCCGTCGGCGCGAGGTCGTCGTTGAAGAGGCCGCCCGCCGCGCTCGGCGCGGGACGTTCGTCGGAAATCGCCGGAATGCTCATGTGCCGCTCCCTGCCGGGCGGGCCGGACGGCCGCTAGGCCGCGCGCGCCGGATTGTTCGGATGCGTCGTCCAGTTGGAATACGCGCCGTGGTCGACCCGCTCCATCGTGATGCACGAATCGACCGGACAAACATGCAAGCACAAATTGCACCCGACGCAGTTCGCATCGATCACCTCGAAGTGCCGCTTGCCGTCGCGCGTCGCCGTGATCGCCTGGTGCGAGGTGTCCTCGCATGCGATGTGGCACAGCCCGCACTGGATGCAGCGCGCCTGATCGATGCGCGCCTTGATGTCGTATTGCAGGTTCAGGTACTGCCAGTCGGTGACGTTCGGCACCGCGCGGCCGCGGATCGCGTCGAGCGACGCATAGCCCTTCTCGTCCATCCAGTTCGACAGGCCGTCGATCATGTCGTCGACGATCCGGAAGCCGTAATGCATCGCGGCGGTGCAGACCTGAACCGAACCGGCGCCCAGCACGATGAACTCGGCCGCGTCGCGCCAGTTCGAAATGCCGCCGATGCCCGAGATCGGCAGGTTCGCGGTCAAGGGGTCGCGCGCGATCTCGGCCACCATGTTGAGCGCGATCGGCTTCACGGCCGGCCCGCAGTAGCCGCCGTGCGTGCCCTTGCCGTCGACGGTCGGGCACGGCGCCATCTGGTCGAGATCGACCGCGACGATCGAGTTGATCGTGTTGATCAGCGACACGCCGTCCGCGCCGCCCGCCCGCGCGGCGCGCGCGCTGACCCGGATGTCGCTGATGTTCGGCGTGAGCTTGACGAGACACGGCAGGCGGCTGCCTTCCTTGACCCAGCGCGTGACCATCTCCACGTACTCGGGCACCTGGCCGACCGCCGCGCCCATGCCGCGCTCGCTCATCCCGTGCGGGCAGCCGAAGTTCAGCTCGACCGCATCGGCGCCCGTATCCTCGACGCGCGGCAGAATCGATTTCCAGTCCTGCTCGTTGCACGGCACCATCAGCGAGACGATCAGCGCGCGGTCGGGCCAGTCCCGCTTGATCTGCGCGATCTCCTTCAGGTTCACCTCCAGCGGCCGGTCGGTGATCAGCTCGATGTTGTTGAGCCCGGCGATCCGCTGGCCGTTGAACGAGGTCGCGCCGTAACGCGAACTCACGTTGACCACGTGCGGATCGAGGCCGAGCGTCTTCCACACGACCCCGCCCCAACCTGCCTCGAATGCGCGATTGACGTTGTAGGCCTTGTCGGTCGGCGGCGCGGACGCGAGCCAGAACGGATTCGGGGAATGGATACCGGCAATCGTGCAGCGCAGATCGGCCATGACGGACCTCCTGGATCCTGGAAAATGTCGGAACGCGAGCGGTGCGTGCGCGTCAGGCGCGAAGCCGGCGATCGATCGCCTGCGCCGCGCGCTTGCCGTCCTGCACCGCCTGCACGGTCAGGTCGACGGCCCGGTGGTTGGTGCAATCGCCGCCCGCCCAGACGCCCTCGATCGAGGTCGCGCCGTCGGCGTCCACCACGATCCGGCCGCCGTCGAGCGCGAGCGCCGGCTCCGCGGCCGCGGGGCGCTGGCCGATCGCCTTGAGCACGACGTCCGCCTCGATGCGGATGCGTTCGCCGGTGCTGTCGAGCCCGCCGGCATCGGTTTCCCGGGTCACGTCGAACTCGACGGCGCATGCGCGCCCCGCGTCGCCGACGATGCGCACCGGCCGCGCCCATTCGAGCAGCACGACGCCGCTTTGCTGCGCGAATTCGCGTTCGGCCCAGGTCGCGCTCATGCGCTCGGCGCCGCGCCGGTACGCGATCGTCACCGACAGCGCGCCGAGCTTGCGGCTTTGCACCGCCGCATCGATCGCGGTATTGCCGCCGCCGATCACGACCACCCGGCGCCCGACCGGCAGGCGCGCGAGATCGTCGGCCTGCCGCACGGTCTCGATGAATTCGACCGCGTCGCGCACGCCATCCAGCTGCTCGCCTTCGATGCCGAGCGCGTTGACGCCGGCCAGGCCGAGGCCAAGGAACACCGCGTCGAACTGTCCGCGCAGCGCGCCGAGCGTGACGTCGCGGCCGAGCGCCTGCCCGGCGCGCCATTCGATGCCGCCGATCGACAACAGCCAGTCGATCTCGCGCTGGGCGAAACCGTCGACCGTCTTGTAGGCGGCGATGCCGTATTCGTTGAGGCCGCCCGCCTTCGCGCGCGCATCGAAGATCGTCACCTGATGCCCGGCGCGCGCCAATTCATGCGCGCAGGCGAGCCCCGCCGGCCCCGCGCCGATCACCGCGACGCGGCGTCCCGTGTCGGCCCCGCGCGTGAACAAGGGCGCGGCGCCCGCCTGCTCGCGCGCCATCTGCCAATCGGTCGCGTGCCGCTGCAGCGCTCCGATCGACACCGGTTCATGGTCCTGGTCGTTGCGCACGCAAGCGCCCTCGCACAGGATCTCGGTCGGGCATACGCGCGCGCACATGCCGCCGAGCGGATTCGCGGCCAGGATGTCGTGCGCCGCGCCGCGCAGGTTGCCGTTGCCGATCTTGCGGATGAAGCCGGGAATGTCGATGCCGGTCGGACAGGCCGCGATGCACGGCGCGTCGTAGCAGTAGTGGCAGCGGTCGGCGGCCACGCGGGCGGCGGCCGCATCGAGCGGCGGCGCGACGTCCACGAAATTGCAGGCGAGTTGCGTGGCCGACAGACGGCCCGGGGCGATATCGCCGGTGGCTTTCCAGGACATGGGGGACTCCTGTTGTCATCGTAGTGTCCGGACGCACGCGTCCGGCGTCCCGCCCGCCTGGGCAGGACACGGCAAAAGCTCGGAATTCCGCCGACGCGCGCCGCGCGGTTCAGCCCGGCTCGGCGGCGCGCTCCAGCATCGCGTGCAGCAGCACGTTCGCGCCCGCCTCGATCCACTCGGGCGTCGCGTCCTCGACTTCGTTGTGACTGATGCCGTCGATGCACGGCACGAACACCATCGACGTCGGCGCGACCTGCGCGAGATAGCACGCGTCATGGCCCGCGCCCGACACGATGTCGCGATGCGCGTAGCCGAAGCGCTCGGCCGCCGCGCGCACCGAGCGCACGCAGGCGGCATCGAACGCGATCGGCGCGTAGTAGAAGATCTGCTCGACCTGCGCATCGAGCCGCCCCTCGGCGGCGATCCGCGCAATGCCTGCGCGCAGCTCCGCGTCCATCTGCGCCAGCACGTCGTCCTGCGGATGGCGGAAGTCCACGGTGAAGAACACGCGCCCCGGAATCACGTTGCGCGAATTGGGGTGCACCTGCATCATGCCGACCGTTGCGCACGCAAGCGGTGCGTGGCGCAGGCCGATCTCGTTGACCAGCTGCACGACCCGCGACGCGCCGAGCAAGGCGTCGCGCCGGCGCGGCATCGGCGTCGGGCCCGCATGCGCCTCCTGCCCGGTCAGCACCACCTCGTACCAGCGCTGGCCCTGCGCGTCGGTCACGACGCCGATCGTGCGCGACTCGGCTTCGAGGATCGGCCCCTGCTCGATGTGCAGCTCGAACGCGGCGTGGATCGCGCGGCCGCCGCACGGCAGGTCGCCCGCATAGCCGATCCGCGCCAGTTCCTCGCCGATCGTCCTGCCGTCGACATCCTGGCGCGACAGCCCGTAGTCGAGCGTGAACACGCCCGCGAACACGCCGGATGCGACCATCGCGGGCGCGAAGCGCGAGCCTTCCTCGTTGGTCCAGATCACGGTTTCGATGGGGCGCGCGGTCTCGATGCCGAGGTCGTTCAGCGTGCGGATCACTTCGAGGCCGCCGAGCACGCCGTAGATGCCGTCGAAGCGGCCGCCCGTCGGCTGCGAATCCGCGTGCGAGCCGGTCATCACGGGCGGCAGCGCATCGTCGCGGCCGCGCCGGCGCATGAACACGTTGCCCATCCGGTCGACGCTCACCGTGCAGCCGGCCTCTTTCGCCCAGCCGACGATCAGGTCGCGCCCCGCCTTGTCGAGATCGGTGAGGGCAAGCCGGCAGACGCCGCCCTTGGGGGTCGCGCCGATCTTCGCCATCTCCATCAGGCTGTCCCACAGACGCCGGCCATTCACCTTGATCGATGCGGCCAGTGCGACTTCGGTCATCACAGTCATCTGCATCTCTCCTGCGCGCGTTTGCTACGCGCTTCTCGTGGCGGCGGCGGGGACCTACCGCATCGGACCGGCAAGCATGGTTCCCGGAGGAACGCGGCCGCCCGCACGGCCCTGATCGTTATTTGTCTTATGAAACAAGGGCGGCCCGCTGCTTGAATCCTGTCCGATTGGTCAGGTTATAGCGTATCGACATGTCGAATACAACGTGTCAAAAATCCGGATGCGGCGCTGCGCGAGAGATAGCACGCACGTTCGTGCTGAAACCATCGATATCGAATTCCAGGCGCCGACGCCGCATGAAAACCACCACGACCCGGCACGCCCCGATTCGAAACAATTCAACAAATTATTAATAATAAATCCATCTCACCCATTCACGCCGACTCACAATTCATTTCATGACATACAGCCGAAAATACATGAAAATCCTTATTAAACATCGGCATCCATCACACCCGATGCACAAAAAAACCCTTCATTTCCAGCTTGTTTAGCACTCAAAGATAAAAACGCTCACCCCGATTGCATTCAATAAATTCACCAAGTAATATCGAAAGCACCTGTAAGGCATTGGAAAAAATGCCAAGCAGGCGTGCCCTTGAGGCATTCATGTTGAATAACCCGGTTCACAACACCAGGAGAAGAGACATGCAGGAAAATCAGCAAATCGACTTGCTCGACTGGATGCAGGAAGACACCCATCCGCAAGCGGTCGACATGATGGTCGAGGACGCCGTGGTGCCGTTCGGCACCGCGCTGTGGCCGGTCTAAGCCACCCGTTCGACCAGGCGGAAGGGGCCGTGCTCCTTCCGCCGCTTCCGGAGACTTCCGCATGCTGAATCTGCATCGCGCGCTCGGCCATCACCCCGCGCTGCGCGACAAGCTCGCGCGCGGCGACCGGGGCCGGCTGCTGATCGGCTATGACGAGCGCAATCGCGACACGGCGCTGCGCGCGTTCGAGACGCTGCCCGCCACGTTCGACGCCGCCACCGTCAGCCTCGACGGCACCCCGCCCGCCGACACCCTCGCCGCACTCGATCGCGCCGATCTGATCGTGCTGCTGTACGACTCGTCCTGCCTGCCCACGCCGTCGCCGAACGGCCCGCCGTTCCTCGCCGCGATCCGGCCCGCGCTCGTCGAGCACTGGGAAAAATCGGTGTTGTTCAAGGATTACGGCCCGCATCTCGACGAAGCGTTCGCGGAGTCGCTCGACGAAATCGCCGCACGCAACCGCCGCCTGATCGATGCGGCCGCACAGGCCTCGCAGGTGCGCTTCATCGATGAGGCCGGCAACACGCTGACGGGCTCGCTCGCGCCCGACCAGAAATGGACCAGCGTGGACGGCATGGGCAATCTCGACGTGGTGCCCGGCGAAATCGCGACGCACGTCACCGACCTGCACGGCTCGATCGTGTTCAGCGGCACCTTCCTGAGCACCATTCCGTTCGCGGTGAAGTACAAGGTGGCCGAGCGGCTCGCGGTGCTGCACGTCGAAGCGAGCAGGGTCGTCGGCTTCGACACCGAACACGCGGGATTCCGGCAGGATTTCACGGCCTACCTCGACCGGCACGAGAATCATCGGCGAATCGAGGAGTTCGGCATCGGCACGAACCTCGGCATCAAGGGCCTGTACGGTCGCAATGCCGGTTTCGAGGAGCGGCACCCGGGCCTGCACCTCGGCCTCGGCGGCGGCGCGCAAGGCAGCCACCACCTCGACCTGATTTTCTCCAGCGGCACGTTGGCGCTCGATGAGCGCATCGTGTTCGACGGCCGCTTCACCCTCTGACGCGCCGCGATGCGCGCGCCCCTCAGGTCGCGCGCGTCGCCGGCTCGGCATCGCCGAGCCACTTGTACATCACGAAGATATCGACCAACCCGAAGCGCGCATGCCGGTACGCGCGCGGCACGCGGCCGACGATCTCGAAGCCCATCTTCTGCCACAGCGCGACTGCGGCCTCGTTCTTCTCGACCACCGAATTGAACTGCATCGCGAGAAAGCCCCGCTCGCGCGCGATCTGCTGCGAGTGCTCGCACATGCGGCTCGCGATCCCGCGCCCGCGCACCGCTTCGTCGACCATGTAGCCGCAGTTCGCGACATGATCGCCCGGCCCTTCCGCGTTGGCCTTCAGGAAGTACGAACCGACCAGCACGCCGTCGAGTTCCGCGACCCAGGTACAGAGCGGCGTGTCGATCCAGCGCGCGCACGCCGCCTCTTGCGTGAGCGCGGGGTCGTACGCATAGGTTTCCCGTGACTCCACCACCGATCGGTAGATCGGCCAGAGCGCCGGGAAATCCTCGTGGATCATGGGTCGAATCGTCAGCATGCGGGGCCTCGCGTTGGGATGGAAATAGAAATAAAGACGGCGATTCTATCCAGACGCACGCTGTTCCGCGTGAACGAATAATCGACCCGCCCGTCCGCCATCCCGGATGCACCCGCCGCCTGCGCGCCGTCGCCTACGCGCCGTCGCCTACGCGCCGTCTACAATACCCATACCGTTACCGGCCCCGGTCCCACTCTTTCCGCGAGCCTCATGCAAGACGACGATCCGACGATGTCCCCCCGCCCGCCCGCCGCGGCAGCGGCCGCGCCGGCCGCCGCGCGCCGCCGCAAGGCGCACATCCGCGAACTCAACGAGGCGCACCTGCTCGCCTGCGCGGAAGCCGTGTTCGCCGAACGCGGCTTCGAGGGCGCGAGCACCGCGCTGATCGCGGAACGCGCGGGCCTGCCGAAAGCCAACCTGCACTACTACTTCCCGACCAAGCTCGCGCTCTACTGGCGCGTGCTCGACGATCTCTTCGAGGACTGGCACCAGGCCGCGAACACCTTCGACGCCGGCGACGATCCGGTGACGGCGCTCGGCGGCTACGTGCGCGCGAAGATGGCGCTGTCGCGCCGCCGGCCGCTCGGCTCGAAGGTCTGGGCCAACGAGATCATCAGCGGCGCGACCCACATGCAGGACATTCTGCACGCGCGCGTGAAGCCTTGGATGGAAAGCCGCGTCGCGCTGATCGAGCACTGGATCGCGCGCGGCCTGCTCGAGCCGGTCGATCCGAAGACGCTGCTGTTCATGATCTGGGCGACGACCCAGCACTACGCGGACTTCGAGGCGCAGATCCAGGCGCTGGCCGGCAAGCGCGCGCTGGCCGACAGGGCGTTCGAGGCGACCACCGAGGAAGTCGTGCGGATGATCCTGCGCGCCTGCGGCGCGACCCGGCCCACGCCGCGCGACGACTGAACGCGCGCGGCGCGCCGCCGCCTCAGTCGAGCGTCTCGCCCGCCGTCTCGCGCAGCATCCCGACCGCCACCAGCGACGCCACCACGCATGCGGCGACGTAGCCCGCGGGCGCGAGCTTGCTGCCCGTGATCCGCACGAGCCAGGTCGCGACCAGTTGCGCGGTGCCGCCGAACAACGTGACGCTCAAGGCATAGGCGATCGAGATGCCGGTCGCGCGCACGCGGCGCGGGAACGACTCGCACATCAGCGCGAATTCCGATGCCGAGCCCATCGAATAGAACAGCAGCATCAGCGCGGTCAGCGGCATCACGACGAACAGCGACGGATAGTGATTCATCAGCATGAACGCGGGAAACAGCAGCGCGACCAGCACGCCGCGGCCGATGAAGATCGGCAGCCGGCGGCTGCCGATCCGGTCCGACAGCCAGCCGAACAGCGGGCACGTGACCAGCATCACGCAGCCCGACGCCACGCCGACGAACATCGACAGTTTCATCGGCAGGCCCAGCGTATGGATCGCGTAGGTCGGCATGTAGAAGGTCAGGATGTAGGTCGACACCGTGCCGCCCATCACCGTCAGCGTCAACAGCACCACGGTGCGCGCGTGGCGCGTGAACAGCTCGCGCAGCACGCCGTCGCCGACGCCGTGATGCTCGCCCGGGGCGTCGTCGGCGAGCCGCCGGCGCAGGTACATGCCGACCGGCGCGATCAGCACGCCGACCAGGAACGGAATGCGCCAGCCCCAGCTTTCGAGTGCGTCCTTCGTGAGCGTGTTCGACAGCAGCGCGGCGAAGCCCGATCCCATCAGGGCCGCGCCGCCCTGCGTCGCCAGCTGCCAGCTCGCGCGAAAGCCGCGCCGCGACACGCCACCCTGCTCGAGCAGCGTCGACGTCGCCGCGCCGAACTCCCCTCCCTGCGAGAAGCCCTGGATCAGGCGCGCGCTCACGATGATCAACGGCGCGAGCACGCCGATCTGCGCGTAGGTCGGCGCGAGCGCGATCATGCCGGTGCCGAGCGCCATCAGCATGATGGTCAGGTTCAAGGCCGCCTTGCGGCCCCTGCGGTCCGCGTACACGCCCAGCATCACGCTGCCGAGCGGCCGCGTGAAGAAGCCCGCCGCAAACGTCGCGACCGACAGCAGCAACGACGTCGTCGCATCGTCCGAGGGGAAATACAGCTTGCCGATCAGTACGGCGAAGAAACCGTAGACGGTGAAGTCGAAGAACTCCAGCCAGTTGCCGATCACGGCGGCGGCCACCGCGCCGCGCCGACGCGTGACCGCACGCGCCGGCGGCAGGGCGCCGGATTCGGCGGCGAGCGTCATGGGGTCGTGTTGCATCGTGTGTGTCTCCTTCGCGATCGCGCCGCCGCCGTGGTCCGGGCGCGGCGTCGCCTTGTCGTTTTATCGCTCCGTCGTTTCGTCACGCCGCCGCCGCGCGCCGCATCAACGGCCGAGATAGCGTTCGACGAGCCGGGTCCAGAACGCCGCGCCGATCGGCAGGTTGTGATCGTTGAAGTCGTAGTGCGGGTTGTGCACCATGCAGCCGTCCTCGCCCGCGCCGTTGCCGAGCCGCACGAACGCGCCGGGCCGCTGCTGCAGCATGAACGCGAAATCCTCGCTGCCCATCAGCAGGTCGGCCTGCTCGACCACCTTGTCCGCGCCGACCAGTTCCTTCGCGACCTGCGCGGCGAAATCGGTTTCCGCATCGCTGTTCACGACGACCGGATAACCCTCGATGTATTGGACCTCCACCCGCGCGCCATAGCTCGCGGCCTGCGCCTCGGCCAGCTCGACGATACGGCGCTTGAGCAGCGCGCGCACGTCGGGGCTGAACGAGCGCACGCTCAGTTCGAGGCGCGCGCGATTCGGGATCACGTTGTTCGCGGTGCCCGCGTGGATCGTGCCGACCGTCACCACCGCCGGCTGGGTCGGATCGACATTGCGCGCGACGATGGTCTGGAGCGCCATCACGATGCTCGCCGCGACGACCACCGGATCGACCGTGAGCTGCGGCCGCGCCGCGTGGCCGCCCACGCCTTCGATCTCGATGATCGCCTTGTCGCCCGCCGACATGAACGCGCCGCGACGCATCAGGAACACGCCCGGCTCCGCGCCGGGGTGGTTGTGCATGCCGAACACGGCGTCGCACGGGAAGCGCGTGAACAGGCCGTCGTCGATCATCTTTTTCGCGCCGCTGTCGACGCCGTGCTCTTCCGCGGGCTGGAAGTAGAGATGCACGGTGCCGGAGAAGCGGCGGGTTCGCGCGAGCTGCTGCGCCGCGCCGAGCAGCATCGTCGTGTGGCCGTCGTGGCCGCATGCGTGCATCTTGCCGTGGGTGGCGCTCGCGTACGGCAGGCCGGTCGCCTCGATGATCGGCAGCGCGTCCATGTCGGCGCGGATGCCGATGCTGCGCGCGCCGTCGCCCACCTTCAGCGTGCCGACCACGCCCGTCCGGCCGACGCCGCGCGTGACCTGCCAGCCCCACGCTTCGAGCCGCTCGGCGACGAGCGCCGCCGTGGCGACTTCCTCGTAGGCGAGTTCGGGGTGGCGGTGGATGTGGTGGCGAATCTCGCGCAGGCCGGCCGCGGCCGGCGCGAGATCGTCGATCTCGGTGAAACGTGTGTCGCTCATGGCGGGCTCCGTGGGGTGCTCGGGCATCCGGCGGCGGATGCGTGAAGCGGGCCACTATAGCCAGCCAAATCAACGTCAATAAGATGCGGAATTTTTCACTGCGATAAAGGATGTTTATCGGGGGTTATCCCTGGGGTTGAGCCGGGTGCGTCGACCTGTCTTGTGCAATGATGGGTCCGGCACGCGCGGCTCGGATTCTCGCGCCGTCGCACCGCGGCATGACTTCCCAACCAAGATCGCCCCTGAGAAATAGGGAACTGCCGACGGCCGCTCATGACATGCGAAGCGAGGACATCGATGGTCAAGGACGATACTGACAAAGCGCGTCGAGAGGCGGCCAGGCTCGGCGTCGCGATGGAGATCATTCCGCACGACACCAGCGGCAAGGCCACCGCGGACGCGGCGCTCGCCCTCGGCGTGGACGCCGGCCTCATCCTGAAGATGATGATTCTCGTCGACGAGAAGACCAGCGACAGCGCGGGCGTCCTGATCCGCGGCGATGAGCGCATCGATCAGAAAAAGCTGCGCGATGCGACCGGCCTGAAGAACCTGCGCTTCGCCAGCCCCGAGGAAGTCACCCGGATCACGGGATATGTGATCGGCGGCGTCCCGCCCATCGCCCTCGACCACTGCACCTACCGGGTGATCAGCCGGAGAGTCAGGGATGCCTCGTTCGTTTATGGTTCCGGCGGCAGCGAGTTCTGCGCGATGAAACTCGCGCCGGAGGAACTCGAGCGCATCGCCCGCGTGCAGTTCTGCGATGTCGGCGCAGACGGCTGAGCTTGCCGCCGGGCGGGCGGGATCCGGGAGCCGACCGCGGCGGCATGGCCGCGCGTGCCATTCCACGAAAGGCCGGGTGTGCGCGCCTCATCCCTCCCGCACCCGCTCCAGATACGCCCAGAACATCTCCGCCATCGCCTCGGCATAGACGTCGATTTCCGCCGGGGTCCGGGGCTGCTCCGAGAACTGCTTCCCCACCGCGCCGAACGTCGCCCCGATCAATTCGCCGGCCAGCACCCGGGCCGGCTCCGCCGCATCGGGCAGCACTTCCAACATGAACGCCTGGATCGTGCATCGACCCGACGCCCTCACCTCCTGCGTCTCCGGCGCATCCCGATAGAGCGGCGCGGCATCGCTGAGCGCGACGCGCATTTCCGCCTCCTCGCATTCCGAGCGGATGAACGCGCGCGTCAACGCGTGGAGACGCTCGCGCGGCGTCTTCTCCCGATCCTCGAGGATCTCGCGCAGCAGGTCGCCGGTCTCCCGCCACTCGTCGCTCTGCAAGCGGAACAGCAGCGCCGCCTTGTTCGGAAAATATTGATACAGCGAGCCGACGCTCACGCCGGCCTTCTCCGCCACCCGCGCCATCGTGAAGCGCGGCGCGCCTTCCTTCGCCAAAACCTGAATAGCCGCCTGCAGCACGTCCTCCACGAGACGGGTCGAGCGCGCCTGTTTGGGCTGTTTTCGCGAGGAAATCTGGGTCATGCGACGTTCGCTCATCGGGGGCCGCCAATGCGAATAGTAAAACCTGAATGATTAGTCGTATTCTAGACATGCGCATCGATGCCTTCAACCCTTAGACGGAGTCCCGCATGACCACCTTGACCACCTCCCCCGTCGCGCCCCTGCTGGCGCGCCTGTTCGCCGAATCCGACGCGATCACGCCCAGGACGCACCCCGTCCTGGCGGCCCTGCCGCCCGAGGAGCACACGCGCCTGATGCAGAGCAAGACCGAATATTTCGATCTATACGGACAACTGAAAGATGTGCCGATCCCGGTCTCGCGGGATACCGGCGCGCTGCTCTACATGCTCGCCCGCGCCGGCCGTGCGCGGACCATCGTCGAGTTCGGCCTGTCGTTCGGCATCTCCACGCTGCATCTGGCGGCGGCGTTGCGCGACAACGGCGGCGGCCGTCTGATCACGACCGAGTTCGAGCCTTCCAAGGTCGAGCGGGCGCGCACCAACCTGACTGCAGGCGGCCTCGTCGATCTCGTCGAGATCCGCGTGGGCGATGCGCTGCAAACCTTGGCGCACGATCTTCCCGACGCCATCGACCTGGTGCTGCTCGACGGCGCGAAGGCGCTCTATCCTGACATCCTGAGCCTGCTCGAACCGCACCTGAAGCCGGGCGCGCTGATCATCGCGGACAACGCCGACTACAGCCCCGAGTATCTGGCGCGCGTGCGCACGCCCGCCGGCGGCTATCTGTCGGTTCCGTTCGGTGACGAAGTCGAGCTGTCGATGCGGCTCGGTTGAAACCGCGTTGAGGCGGCGGCGGCGCGCAACCGCGCCGCTGCCCGATCTCAGCCCGCGGGCGCGGGCGCGTCGACCAGGTCGAGCACCGATCCGTCACGCTTGAGCGTCGCGAGCACGACGTTCGACTGGATCGACATCACGCCGGGCGCGCGATGCAATTCGTTGATGACGAATGCAGAGTAATGTTCGAGGTCTCGCGTGCGCACGGTCAGCACGTAGTTCGACGCGCCGGTCACGACCTGGGCCGACACCACCTCGGGCCAGTTCATGATCGCCTCGCTGAAGCGATCGTGCCAACCCGGATCGTCCTGTCGCATCGACACATGCACGTGCGCCTCGAATGCGACGCCGACGCGCTTGGCGGCGATCGCGCAGCGATAGCCGTCGATGATTCCCGCCTCCTCGAGCAGCTTCACGCGCCGCAGGCAGGCGGACGGTGAAAGCGCCACGGCGCTCGCGAGATCCTGGTTGCTGATGCGTCCATCGCGTTCGAGCTGACGCAGGATGCGCATGTCGGTGCGATCGGGGTTCATGTCGCGGATTCCGTTGGTCTCGTTTTGTTGTGGCGCAGATTCTACTGACGAACCCTGCCGCTGTCCGTGAATTCGAACGTTCATTTTATTTTTCCGCCGCTGCCGTGCGGGACGGGGCGCTCGGCATCGCGATGGCTGTGTCGATTTCGGCGCGTGGGACACATGGCCGAAGATCTTCAGTGTGCACGACGCGTTCTTAATCAGTTCGCCGCCGCTGTTAAGCATGTGCGGGTTCCCGTGGCAGGTCCGCCCTCGGCGCAGTACCGATGCGTACCGTGACCCGCACCGAATCGTCCAGGTGGAGATTCGGCTTGCCGTTCCTCGTTGCATTGTCGATCACCCCTGTGCACGGGTATCGCCGCCGGTCCGTTCGATCTGCGCTGGGCGCCGCGCGGCGCGCGAACGGGTGAACGGCCGCGTTGTAGGACAATGAACGCGCCCGCCTCTCCGGACGCCTCTCGATGACCCGCCCCCGCAACTACCTGAACCTCACGCAACTGCAGGCCTTCGTCGCCGCCGCGCATCACAAGAGCCTGCGCGCCGCCGCGCGCGAACTCGGCGTCACGCAGCCGGCGATCACGCACACGATCCGCGAACTCGAACATGCGCTCAACGCGGAACTGCTCGCGCGCAGCGTGCGCGGCGTCGAGCTGACCGCCTGCGGCCATGCGCTGCTGCCGCGCGCCGAGCAACTGCTCGGCGACATGCGCCGCACGGTGGAAGCGGTGGAACAGGTGAAGGGCGAGATGTCGGGCCGGGTCGCAGTGGGCACGATGCCGTCGATCGCCTTGACCGCGCTGCCGCGCGCGGTCGTGAAATTCCGCGCGGCGATGCCGAACGTGAGCCTGTCGATGGAGGAGGTGACGGTGCCCGACGCGCTCGCGCGGCTGCGCAACGGCACGCTCGACATCGCGGCCATGCACCACATCCCCGCGCTCGATCGCGACTTCACCCAGGCCCCGCTGTTCTCGACCGAGTTCGTCGTCGTGATGCGCGAGGGTCACCCGCTCGCGCACGCGCACCGGCTGTCCGAACTGCTCGACGCCGAATGGATCCTCACGGTGGGCGCGGACCAGTTCCCGCACAGCGTGATGATGACGATGTTCAATGCGCACGGGCTGCCGCTGCCGAAGCGGATGCTGCGCGCGCCGTCGTCGTTCGCGGTCACGCTCGGCCTCGTCGCGCACTCGGACGTGATCGGTTGCTTCACGAAGCCGCTCGCCGAGGTGGTCGCGCCGCTCGGCATCCGCGCGGCGCCGCTCGACGATGCGCTGCCGAGCTACGACCTGTCGATCCTCGCGCGCCGCGATTTGCTGCCGACGCCCGCCGTCACGCAGTTCACCGCGTGCCTGCGGCAGGCGGTAAGCGAAACGCTGGGGTGATGAGGCGGGGGCTTGCGCGGGATCAAGGTTCGCGGCGATGGCGTTGCCGGAGCCGCCGCGGAATCCAGCCGGCCAATATGACGAACGGCGTCCAGATCAGGTAGCCGACGACGGCAAGCGCGTCGACCGCCTGCTCCTGGTTTCTTGCGCCGTAGAGGCCGTGGATGAGGTTCGCGCATTCATCGCTGATCGATGGGAAGGGGATGATTCTCCCCAACCATGGATTGACGAGGATGGATGAGATCGACAGGGCCGCCAAAAGCAAACCCGCGAACTTGACAGCCTTTTTCATCGCACCTTCAATATTCCCTCAGCCGATACCGATGAAGCCGAAAATCGCTCCGCTCGACACAATTGCATAATGTCCAGTCATCGATCTTCCCGTCATCCACGAATAACACAACCGAACTTGTCTCTCGTTTGACGATATCCGTGATCGGTCCGCCCCTTCATCCCGACGGTCTATCGGCAATGAAATACCGTGCTTTCGGCATCGATCCGCAACCATTCATACATTGATACGCCCGCTCATTCTTATCCCGCCCTCTCCCGGGAAATGTCTTGAATGTCCTGGACCCATACCTGATTGATAAATATTCCTGGCCATTCAAAACAAATGCCAAGTCCATCGCCTCTCCCCAAGAATTCCCAAACTATCTCCCCCTTGAAATGAAAACCATGAGTCCGATCTGAAACCGGCAAACCGCCCCTTACACAAACGCGCACGCGCAGCCCCCCGCCCGGCAGCGCTTCCCCCCGTCCCCCACCGCCATCAGGTCTTCCACTAAGCCGCTGTGCACAATTTTGTCTTGATAATGTTCGCGGAACGTTCGTCCGCACCCGGACGGGCGCCCTGCCCGCCCGGCCAGCAGCCGCGCCGGAGCGCAGCGTTCGCGGAATCCCGCGCGCAAACCACGAACTACACGAGGAGTCACAGTGAAAAAAATCGTAGCGGCTTGGACGGTCGCCATGCTTGCCGTCTCGGCGGGCGGCGCCTATGCGAAGGACTGGACGACGGTCCGTTTCGGCGTCGACGCGAGCTACCCGCCTTTCGAATCGAAAGCCGCGGACGGCAAGCTGGTCGGCTTCGATATCGATCTCGGCAATGAGATCTGCAAGCGCATCGCCGCCAAATGCGTGTGGATCGAGAACGACTTCGACGGCATGATCCCCGCGCTGAAGGCGCGCAAGTTCGACGGCGTGCTGTCGTCGATGTCGATGACCCCGCAACGCGCGGAGCAGATCGCATTCTCCTCGAAGCTGTTCAACACGCCGACCCGCCTCGTCGAGAAGAAGGGCCTCAACCTGATGCCGACCGCCGAATCGCTGAAGGGCAAGACGGTGGGCGTCGAGCAGGGCACGATCCAGGAAACCTACGCAAAGACCTACTGGGCGCCGAAGGGCGTGAAGGTCCAGCCGTACCAGAATCAGGACCAGGTGTACGCCGACCTGATCGCCGGCCGCCTCGACGCCACGCTGCAGGACGCCGTGCAGGCCGACATCGGCTTCCTGAAGACGCCGCGCGGCGCGGGCTACGCGTTCGCCGGCCCGGACCTCGACGATCCGAAGACGCTCGGCGAAGGCGCGGGCGTGGGCCTGCGCAAGGAAGACACAGACCTGAAGGCGAAGATGGACAAGGCAATCGCCGACATGCGCAAGGACGGCACCTACGACAAGATCGCGAAGAAGTACTTCGCCTTCGACGTCTACGGCAAGTAAAGCCCGTCGACGCCGCGCCCGGCGCACCCGCGCCGGGCGCCTCGAACAGCCCGCCCGGCCCGCGCCGCGCGGGCTGTTTTCATGTCGCGCTCAGGCATCGCCCGCGCCCCGGTACTGCGCGGCGCCGATGAAGCGCGAGAAGCGCTCGCACCAGATCACCACCGTCGTATAGGCGCCGGCATCGACGTCGGACGGAAGCGGCGTGCGCGACGCGCCGAAGGTGCGCAAGGCGCCCACCTGCCGCGCGCGCGCCTTCAGCGCGAGAAACGCCGGCCCCGAATCGACGAACTCGGGCACGAGGTAGACCCGGTAGTCCGGCCCGGGCGCGACGCGCCCGTCGAACACCAGCGCGTCATCCGTGACCGCGAGCGCGCCGTCCGCCCAATGCAGCGCATCGCTGCCCGGAAGATCCCGCACGAAATGTCCGCGATAGCGCGCCTCCTGAGCCGCCGCGCGCGCGTCGGCCGCGCTGAGGCCCGGGCCGGCCGTCAGGATCGGCAGGGTGTAGACGCCCGCGCCAAAGCCGACGGCCAGCATCGCCAGGTGGGTGCAGATCAGGATCAAGGGGCGCTTCATCGTCTCGATACTCCATCGCGCGCGCCGACGGGGTGCCGGCGCGATCATCTCGGCGCGCCGCGACAGCGACGCCTCTCCCATGGTCGGCCGACCCGCCCGAATCTGACAAAAAACCGTCACAACCTCTCCGCTTTCCCGCCAAACCCTTGATTCAAATGAGAAATCTCAAGCGTTTGCCGCGCGCTTGGTCGGTGTGCGACGGGCAACGTACAATCGTCCTTCCACTGACATCGTTCGAACGATCGCAGCCGCTGCGCCGCTCATACCAAACATGCAAACGCAGACCCATCCGCTGATCTCCCCCTCGCTCGGCACCGAGCGCCACCTCACGAGCTTCCACTACGGCCCGCGCAGCGGGAAAAAGGTGTACATCCAGTCGTCGCTGCACGCCGACGAACTGCCCGGCATGCTGGTCGCCACGCTCCTGCGCCGCAAGCTCGCCACGCTCGAAGCCGCCGGCCGGCTGCGCGACGAGATCGTCGTGGTGCCCGTGCCGAATCCGATCGGCCTGTCGCAACACGTGTTCGGCGACCACCTGGGCCGCTTCGAGCTGGGCTCGATGCAGAACTTCAACCGCAATTTCCACGATCTCGCCGCGCTGGTGGCGCCGCGCATCGAGTCCCGGCTGACCGGCGACGCGACGAAGAACCTCGCGGCGGTGCGCGCGGCGATGCGCGAAGCGCTCGACGAGCAGAAGCCGCGCACCGAGCTGGAGTCACAGCGCCTCGCGCTGCAAAAGCTCTCCTACGACGCCGATATCGTGCTCGACCTGCATTGCGACAGCGATGCGGTGATGCACCTCTACACGAATCCGGAACTGTGGGAAGAGGTCGAGCCGCTCGCGCGCTACCTCGACGCACAGGCCTCGCTGCTCGCGCTCAATTCGGTCGGCAATCCGTTCGACGAGATCCACAGCTTCTGCTGGTCGGACCTGCGCGGCCGCTTCGGCGACCGCTTCCCGATCCCGAACGGCTCGATCTCGGTGACGGTCGAGCTGCGCAGCGAGCGCGACGTCTCCTACGAGCTGGCCGAACGCGACGCTCAGGCGCTGCTCGACTACCTGACCCTGCGCGACGCGATCGACGGCACGCCCGCGCCGCTGCCGCCGCTCGCCTACCCGGCCACGCCGCTCGCCGGCACCGATCCGCTCGTCGCCCCGGTGTCGGGGATCATCGTGTTCCGCACGGCGGTCGGCGTGTGGATCGAAGCGGGGCAGGCGGTCGCGGACATCGTCGACCCGCTCACCGACCGCGTGATCACGCTGAAAAGCAGCGTGTCGGGCGTGCTGTATGCGCGTCAGATCGCGCGGTTCGCGACGGCCGGCATGGAAGTCGCGCGCATCGCCGGCGCGACGCCGATCCGCACGGGCTCGCTGCTGTCCGCCTGAGCACCGCGTCAAAACGCGATCGCCCGCGCCAGGCGGACGATCGCGGACAAGCTGCAACCGGCAGGATCACGGCCGGATTTCACGCACGGGCAGCGGGCAGCCCGCGCGACCGGCTCAGAACGCGGGAATGATCGCGCCGTTGTACTTCGCGTCGATGAAGCGGCGGACATCCTCCGATTCATACGCGGCCACCAGCTTTTTCACCCACGGCTTGTCCTTGTCCTGCGCGCGCACCGCGATCAGGTTCGCGTACGGGCCCTTCAGGTCCTCGACCGCGATCGCGTCGCGCACCGGCGTCAGCCCGGCTTTCACCGCGTAATCGGTATTGATCGATGCGGCGTCGAGATCCGGCAGCGCGCGCGGCAGTTGCGCCGCATCCAACTCGACGAGCTTGATCTTCTTCGGGTTCTCGGCGACATCGAGCGGCGTCGCATTGACGCCGTTGACGCCCGCGCCCGGCTTCAGCTTGATCACGCCGTACTTCTGCAGCAGCAGCAGCGCGCGGTTGCCGTTCGACGGATCGTTCTGGATGCCCACCTTCGCGCCCACGGGCAGATCCTTCAAGCCCTTGATTTTCCTGGAATAAAAACCCATCGGCATGACGTAGGTCAGGCCGGCGTTGATGATCTTGTAGCCGCGCTGCTTGATCTGGCTGTCGAGGAACGGCTGGTGCTGGAAGCCGTTCGCATCGAGATCGCCCGCGTCGAGCGCGGCGTTCGGCTGCACGTAGTCGTTGAACTCGATCACCTTGAGCGTGAGCCCGTCGCGCGCGGCGACCTTGGTCACCTCGGTCCAGATCTCCGCGTCCGGCCCGCTCATCGTGCCGACCTTGAGCACCTGGCCGCCCGCGTGCGCGAGCGTCGCCGACAGCGCCAGCGCCGCCCCTACCGCCACCAGGCGAGAAATAGAAGCAAAACCTTGCATAGTTGGGTCCCCTTATCCCGTTTGTATCGTGCGCGCATCGTGGCACGCAAGCAGATAGGGTCAAACCAAATATTTCTGCTACGCTTATTCCGCCTCGGCCGGGATCGTCCTGCGAAATCGATATAACTGCCGGTCACACAAGCGACGATCATGAGCTGTGGCGCGGGCGCGACACTCCATTAATATGACAAGAGCTGTCACATTCATTACGCGCCTGACCATTACAGTGCGGTCCGTTCCTTCCAGGCGCCACGAGAGCGCAGTGGAACCGCATTTATCTTTCATTCGCTCGGAGATTCCTTTGAACAAGAAACTGTTGACCACCGCTGTCCTCGCCGCGACCGCGACCGCCGCCCACGCGCAGAGCAGCGTGACCCTGTACGGCGTGATCGATGCCGGCGTCAGCTATGTCAACCACGTGAAGGTGGGGAACGGCAGCGGCAAGCTGTTCAAGTACGACGACGGCGTCGCCCAAGGCAGCCGTTGGGGCCTGCGCGGCACCGAAGACCTCGGTGGCGGCCTGAAGGCGATCTTCGTGCTCGAAAACGGCTTCAACAGCGGCAACGGCACGGCTGGCCAGGGCGGCGCGATGTTCGGCCGTCAGGCATACGTCGGCCTGTCGCACAACCAGTACGGCACGGTCACGTTCGGCCGCCAGTACTCGTTCTCGACCGACATCCTCGGCTCGAACTACTCGACGGGCGGCAACACGGTCGCGGG
Source organism: Burkholderia sp. GW821-FHT14F03 (assembly GCF_058803765.1). NCBI lineage: Bacteria > Pseudomonadati > Pseudomonadota > Betaproteobacteria > Burkholderiales > Burkholderiaceae > Burkholderia > Burkholderia sp. GW821-FHT14F03. The sequence continues at coordinate 124,614 of NZ_JBXAPG010000002.1, read as the reverse complement.
CAACTACGCGTACCACGTCAACGATATCGACCAGCTGACGTCGAGCCGCATCAACAACGCGGTCAAGTACCAGAGCGCGAACTACGGCGGCCTGACGTTCGGCGCGTTGTACGGCTTCTCGAACACGACCTCGTTCGCCGGCTCGCCGACGGGCTCGTCGACGGCTTCGTCGCGCGCATACAGCTTCGGCGCGAACTACGCGAACGGCCCGTTCTCGATCGGCGCGGCGTACACGGACATCCGTTACCCGTCGGCTGCGTCGCCGTCGTTCTCGACGAACATCGCGGCAGTCGCGATCTCGAACGTGCAGGACCTGAAGACGTACGGCGTCGGCGGCCGCTACGTGTGGGGCCCGGCAACGGTCTGGGCGCTGTGGACGCGCACGCAGTTCACGACGATCGGCACGTCGGCAGGCGCGTCGTACAACGCGTATGAAGCAGGCGGCAAGTACGCGTTCACGCCGGCACTGTCGGCTGCGCTGGGCTACACGTACACGAGCGCGCAAAACAACGGCAACTCGTACCACTGGAACCAGGCCAACGCCGCGCTCGACTACGCGCTCAGCAAGCGCACCGACGTCTACGGCCTCGTGATCTACCAGAAGGCATCGGGCAACACGCAAGCGCAGATCGGTTCGAGCGCATCGAGCTTCTTCACGCCGTCGGGCACGGGCACGACGAACCAGATCGCTGCCCGCGTCGGTATCCGCCACAAGTTCTAAAGCGTTCGCTTAACTCGCGGCACACTACGGCAGAAACGCCCCGCAATCTTGCGGGGCGTTTTTTTATTCCTTTTAAGTTTCGCTTAATTCTGGGCTGCGAGGATGTCTTCACCCCCCCTGTTGGCCGCCTGAGTACCGGCGGCATTTTTTTATCCAGATGAAGGCGGCCCCGCCGCCCAACGCAAGACAGGACCGGAGGCGACGATGATCGAAGATACCGTTTATTGCCACCTGCACACGATTCTCACGCGCCAGCACGCGTTACCGGTTCAAAGCTGCCGCGTCTCGGTCGAGATGCAACGCCCGTGGGGGCGTCCGTACCGGCTCGTCGAATGGACGATGCACCTCGACGCGCCCGCGCGCCGGCAGGTCGTACCCGCCGAATCCACCGAGGAAGAGATTGCCGAGGTGGTCGCCGCGCACGTGCCGGGCCGGCTGTACGGCGAGGGCGCCGTGCGCTTCTAGCGAGCGGCGGCGCGTTCGTGCGGCATCGCGCCTCGTGTGGCGCGGCGATGAAGTCTGTTACCCTGCGCGTTTTCCGCACGGTCTGACATGATGGAAAACGCTTTCAACGAACGCGGCGTGATGGTCACGCGCAATGGTCTTTCCGCCGCCGGCCAACTGTTCGCGCTGCGCGACATCCGCGGCGTCGAAGTGCTTACCGTGAACAAGAACCGGGTCGTGCCGATCTCGATCTCGCTGCTCGGCGCGCTGGCCGCGATCGTGGGCGGTGTGTACGGCTCGAACGTCGCGCTCGTCGCCGGCGTGATGCTCGTCGTGGTCGGCTATCTGGCATGGACCACGCAGGACGTCACGCACCGGCTGATGGTCGACATGACGGACGGCAAGCGCGAGGCGCTGTCGAGCGTCGATCTCGACTTCGTCGAGCGGGTCGCCGAGGTCGTGCGCGCGGCGCGCGCCGCGAACGCGGCCTGAACGCGCGCTGAACCACCTACCCGCTGCTCCCATGTCCGGCTTCGCGATACGCGCGGCGACCGACGCCGACCTCGATGCGTGGCTCGCCTTGCGCCGCGCCTTGTGGCCGCACGCGGACACCGCCGCGCATCGACGCGAGATCGCGCAGCAACTCGCCGATCCCGCGCGCCACGCGGGCTTCATCGCCACGGCGCCCGACGGCGCGCCGCTCGGCTTCGCCGAAGTCGCATTGCGGCACGATCACGTGAACGGCTGCGACACCTCGCCGGTGCTGTTTCTCAAAGGCATCCACGTGACGCCCGCCGCGCGCCGGCAGGGCGTGGCGCGCGCACTGTGCGCGGCCGCCGCCGCGTGGGGCCGGCAGTGCGGCTGCGAGGAGTTCGCGTCCGACGCCGCCGTCGACAATCCGGCCGCGCATGCGCTGCATCGCGCGCTCGGGTTCGATGAAAGCGAGCGGGTGGTGTTTTTTCGGAAACGGTTGAGCGGTTGAGCGGTTGAGCGGTTGAGCGGTTGAGCGGTTGAGCGGTTGAGCGGTTGAGCGGTTGAGCCGGGCGCCGCCCGGCACGACCTCACCGCAAGCGCGCGCCGATCGACCCGGCCATGCTGCACAAGATCAGGCAGCACGAGGTCGCCCCCGCATCCAGCGTGCCCACCGATCGCTCGCCGAGACGCGCCGCCCGCCCGATCTTCGCCTGCAACCAGCGCGTCGACGCCTTCCCGCGCTCGGCCGCCGCGCTCATGGCCGCCAGCGCGTGCCGGAAATCCTCGCCGCTGTGCACCGCCTGATGAAAGGCGGCGTCCGCCGGCACAAGCGTATCGATCAGCGTCTTGTCGCCCACCTCGGCATCGCTGAGCGACCGCACCCCGCTCAGCCCCGCCGACAGCGCCGCGCCGAACAACGGCGCATCGAGCGTGTCCCGCCCCTTCAGCTCCGCCGCGAACGCCATGAAGAAGCTGCCGTAGAGCGGCCCCATCGAACCGCCAATTCCGTCCAGCAACGCTTCGGACAGCAAACCGAGCGCATCGGGCAGGCTCGTGACGCCCAGCGCATCGAGATGCGCCCCGCACTGGCTGAAGCCCTTGTGCATGTTCACGCCGTGGTCGCCGTCGCCGATCGCCGCGTCGATCTCGGACAGCTGATCGCGGTGCTGACGAATCACGTCCACCAGTTCACGAACGACGTAGCCGGCATCGCCGAGCGGCAGGGTCTGCGCAGTCATGTCGATTCTCCCTGGACCAGGCCGATGCTCGCGCACGGCGCGGCGAACAAGTCCCTCAGTTCCTGGTCGAGCCGCGTGACGGTCAAGGTCACGCCCATCATTTCAAGCGACGTGAACAGATTGCCCACCCGCCGGAAACCGATCCGGATGCCAGCGGCCGCCAGTTGCTCCGCGACCTCCGCATACAGGATGTACTGTTCCATCAGCGGCGTCGCGCCGAGCCCGGACACCAGCACCGCGACCTCCTCGCCGCGTTCGAGCGGAAAATCCGGCAGCACGATGTCCAGCATCAAGGCGGCCATGTCCCTGGCCGGCACGGTGCGCGCCACGCGCACGCCGTGCTCGCCGTGATGGCCGATGCCCAGCTCCATCTCGCCGTCCGCGATATGGAAGTTCGCCTTGCCGTTCGCCGGTATCGTGCACGCGGACAGCCCGATGCCGACCGAGCGGGTCTGATCGATCGCCTTGCGCGCGCTCGCGATCACGGCGTCGAGATCGCCGCCCGCCGCGGCCCGCGCGCCGCCCGCCTTCCACATCAGGATCTCGCCCGCCACGCCGCGGCGCTTGTCTCGCTCGGTCTTCGGCGCGGATGCGACGTCGTCGTTGGCGACCACGGTCCGCACTTCGATGCCCTGCTCGGCCGCCATCTTCATCGCGAGCTTCACGTTCATGTTGTCGCCCGCGTAATTGCCGTACAGGCACGCGACGCCCGAGCCGCCATTCGCGCGCTTGAACGCATCGAAGAAGCTTTTCGCGGTGGGCGAGGAAAACACCTCGCCCACCGCGGCCGCATCGACGAGGCCCGGCCCGACATAGCCGAGGAACGCCGGCTCATGCCCCGATCCGCCGCCCGTGACGACGCCGACCTTGTTCGCGATCGGCCGGGCGACGCCAATCACGCGCGGATTGCGCGGATCGAGCGACAACGCCGGATGCGCGGCGATCACCCCACGCAGCATGTCCTCGACGACGTAGTCGGGATCATTGATGACACGATTCATGTTTCACCCTCTTGGATCCAGGACAACCTTCAGCGATTGCTCGCCGCGTTCCATCACGGCGAACGCGTCGGCGAAGCGTGACAGCGGAAACGTATGCGTGACGATCCCGCGCATGTCGATCTTGCGCGACGCGATGAAATCGATCGCGCGCGGATACATGTAGGGGCCGAGATGGGAACCGAGCACGTCCAGCTCCTTGCGGTCGCCGATGATCGACCAATCGACGGTCGCGTCGTCGTTGAATACGCTGAATTCGACGAAACGACCGAGCTTGCGCAGCATCGACAGGCCCTGGTTGACCGCGCGATGATGGCCGGTGGCCTCGATATAGATATCGCAGCCGTAGCCGTCGGTGAGCGCGTGGATCCTGTCGATCACGTTCTCCTCGGCCGGATTCCACACCTCGTCCGCCCCCATGCGCCGGGCGAGCGCCGCGCGCTCCGGCTTCATGTCGAGCACGATCAGGCGTTTCGGATTCCGCATCCGCACCGCGCCGACGATGCCGAGCCCCAGCGTTCCCGCGCCGGCGACCACCACCACGTCGTCGAACCCGACGTTCGCGCGATCGGCCGCGTGCAGCGAGCACGCCAGGGGCTCGATCAGGATCGCCTCATCGGGCGGGATCGAATCGGGCACGCCGTGCACGATCGCTTCGCGGGTGAAGATCATGTATTCGGCCATCGCGCCGTGCACGTTCTTCTGAAAGCCGTACAGATCGTGTTTCTGGCACATCCAGTATTGGCCGTGGTTGCAGAAGCGGCAGCCCCAGCACGGCACGATCTGCTCGGAAATCACCCGCTCGCCGACCCGCACGCCGCGTCGCGCGGCATTCGCCCCGAGCACGACGACGCGGCACACGAATTCGTGCCCCGGAATCATGGGCGGCTTCACGTAGCGCGGCTGCACCGCATTGCCCCAGAACGACGGCGCGCCGCGATAGGTCTTGATATCGCCCATGCAGATGCCGACGCGCTCGACCCGCGTCAGGATCTCGTCCGGCCCCGGACGCGGCACCGGCACCTGTTCGAGCCGGTAGTCCTCGGGCCCGTGGCACACGACCGCGCGCATCGTCTCGGGCAAGGGGCCCGGTTCGTGCGTCGCGTCAATGGTTTGGGGCGGCACGGCCGCCTCGGCTGTCGACGTCATGAAACGCCTCCTGGGTGATGCTGTTTCGCACTCGATATGCGCGGCGCGGCGCCGCGCGCGTTCAACGCACCGTGTAACCCCCGTCGATCACGACGTTCTCACCGGTGATCATGGCGGCGGCGCCGCTCAGCAGATAGAGCACCAGCGCGGCGATCTCGTCGGGCTGCGCGAACCGCCCGGCCGGAATCTCGCGCCGCGCGCGTTCGCCCGCCTCGCCCGCCCACGCCTGCTTCCCCAACTCGGTCTCCACGATGGTCGGCGACACCGCGTTGACCGCGATCCCGTGCGGCGCCCATTCGAGCGCGAGCACCTTCGTCATGCCGACGACCGCGGCCTTGCTCGCGCAATACGCGGCGTGCCGTTCCAGCCCGACCACGCTCGCCTGCGAGGCGAGATTGACGATCCGCCCGCCCCGCCCCTGCGCGATCATCGCGCGCGCCGCCGCCTGCGCCACGAAGAACGACGCCTTCAGGTTGATCGCCATCGTCGCGTCCCATGCGGCCTCGTCCACGTCGAGCGCTTTGTCGAGCAGGGCCACGCCGGCGCTGTTGACCACCAGGTCGAGCGCGCCGAAATGCGCCGTCACGCGTTCGACGCCCTCGCGCGCGGCCGCGCCGTCGCCGAGGTCGAGCACGAAGCCCCGATGCCGGCCGGCCCCGCCCGGCAGCGCGGCCGCGATCCGTTCGGTGTCCGGATGACGATCGCCGAGCGCCACCCGCGCGCCGCGCGCGGCCAGCAAGGCCGCGCACGCATGACCGATCCCCGCCGCGCCGCCCGTGACGAACGCGACGCGCCCGTCGAAGTCGAACGCCTTGTCCCAGAAGTGGCTCATCGCGTTCCCGTTCATCCGCCCGTGACCTGTTTGTACAGCGCATCCGCGTTGTCCGGCGTCACCGGCACCCACGGCAGGATGTAGCGCTTCGCGGTGCCGCCGTCCCACTTCAAATCCTTCGCATAGCGCTGCCAGATCACCGACTGCGGCTTGTAGTCCGCGCCGACGAGTTGCCGCAGCACGAGATCGAGCGCGCCCTGGGACTGCGCCTGCGCATCCTGCAGGAAGGTGGTGAGTTCCCCGCGCTTCGCGGCCTGGATCGCATCGGGCATCCCGTCGATCGACGTGATCGGAATATCGCGGGCCGTGAGCCCGCGGTTCTTGATCGCCTGCAGCGCGCCGAGCGCCATGTCGTCGTTCTGCGCGATCACGCCGCCGATGCCCTTCGGATGCGCGTTCAGCCAGTCCTCCATCAGGTTCATCGCCTCCGCGCGCGACCAGTTCGCGGTTTTCTTCTCGATCACCTTGATGCCCGGATATCGGGCGAGCACCTCCATCTCGCCCTGCTCGCGATCGATCTGCGCGGATTGGCCGATCGGCCCCTGGATGATCACGACATTGCCCTTGCCGCCGAGCCGCTTCGCGAGCGCCTCCGCCTGCAAGCGCCCGCCCTGCACGTCGTCGTTGCCGATGTACGGCACCTTCGGCGTCGCGAGCATCGTGTTCGACGCCACGAGCGGCGTGTCGGACGCGGCCGCGCGCGCCGACACGCCGATGCCCGCCTTCGTATCGATCGGCACGAACAGGATGCCGTTGTACTGCTGGGTCAGCATCGTCTCGATCTGGTTGTTCTGGGTCAGCGCGTCGTAGTTGCCGTCGAACACCGTGAGACGCACCATGCCGCTTTTCACGGCCGGGTGCGCCTTGATCTCGCGTACCCAGTTCTGCATGAATTGCCCTTTCATCCCGTACACCGCCGCCCCCACGCGATACGGCGCACCCGCCGCCTGCGCCACGCCGTGCGTCACCGCGATGGCCAGCGTCGCGCCGAGCGCCGCCGCGACGGCGCGCCCGAGCCAAGTCCTGCGTGTCTTCATGTCGTCTCCTCCGGATGGGAATGCGCTGGATCAGCGCTGCTGCTTGCGGGCGACGTCGATCAGGACGGCCAGCACGATGATGAGTCCCTTGGCGATCTGCTGGTAATACGAGGACACGCCGAGCAGATTCAAGCCGTTGTTGATCACGCCGATCAGCAGCGCGCCGAACAGCGTGCCGATCACGCCGCCCTGCCCGCCCGACAGGCTGGTGCCGCCGATCACCACCGCCGCGATCGCGTCCAGTTCATAGGACACGCCGGCCTGCGGCAGCGCGGATGTCGTGCGCGCGGCGAGGATCATCCCGGCGAGCCCCGCGAGCGCGCCGGACACCACGTAGACCGAGAACACCACCTTGCGCACGCCGATCCCCGACGTGCGCGCGCTCTTCTCGTTGCCGCCGACCGCATACAGATAGCGCCCGTAGGTCGTATAGCGCAGCACCCACCAGCAGGCGAGCGCGACCGCCGCGAAGATCAGCACCGGCATGCCGAGCGGCCCGAGCCGCGCGACGCCGAGCGCGAGATAGCCGTCGGGCAGGTTCGCCACCGGGCTGCCGTCGTTGACGATGTAGGTGACACCGCGCGCGACGCTCAGCATCCCGAGTGTCGCGACGAACGGCGGCACGTTGAAACGCGCGATCGTCGCGCCGTTCAACGCGCCGAGCAACGCGCCGCACCCAACGCCCGCCGCGAGCGCAGCCGCCAGCCCGTAACCCGCCGCCGCGACCAGCCCGCTCACGATGCCCGCGAGCGCGAGCACCGAGCCCACCGACAGGTCGATGCCCTTGGTCAGGATCACGCAGGTCATGCCGACCGCGAGAATGCCGTTGATCGAGGTTTGCCGCAGGATGTCGCTCCAGTTCCGCCAGGTCAGGAAATACGGGCTCGCGAACGCCAGCACGATGCACAGCGCGACGAAGATCAGTGGAATGCCGAAGCGGCTCGCGCACTCGGCAAGATTCACGCGGGACGGCACGGGCTCGGGGCGGGACAGGATCTGGCTGGGCATGTCGACTCTCAGGAGGCAAGGTGGAGCAGGGATTCCTGGGGGGCGTGCGCGCCGTCGCAGATCGCCGCGACGCGCCCACCCTTGAACACCGCGATGCGGTCTCCGAGCTGCAACAACTCGGGGGCTTCCGACGACACGACGATCACGGCGCCGCCGTCGCGCGCAAACGCATCGAGCAGGCGGTAGATCTCCTGCTTCGCGCCTTCGTCGATGCCGCGTGTCGGTTCGTCGCACAGCAGCAGCGTCGGCTGCGTCGACAGGCACTTGGCGAGCACCACCTTCTGCTGGTTGCCGCCGCTCATCATGGCGACCGGCATCCGCAGCGACGCGGCCTTGATCCGCAGTTGCCCGACCATCCGCTGCGCCAGCCGCCGCACGCGCGCGCCGCGCACGACGCCGCACCAGGCGAGCCGCGGATAGGCCGCGAGCGCGATGTTGTCCTGCACGCTGCCGCTCAGCACGAGCCCCGAGTGCTTGCGATCCTCGGTGACGAGCGAGACGCCGGCCGCGATCGCGCGCGCCGGGTTGCCCTGCGGCAAGGGCCGGCCGTTCAATTCGAGCGTGCCCGCGTCGGGGCGCGTGAGCCCGTAGAGGCAATTGAGGAATTCGCTGCGGCCGGAGCCCATCAGGCCGTAGATGCCGAGGATCTCGCCGCGCCGTACGTCGAGCGTCACGTCCTGAAACTCGCCCGCGCGCGACAGGTTGCGCGTCGCGAGACTGGGCGCGCCTTGTGCCGCGCGCCGCGTGGGGGCCGCCGCGGGCGGCGCGCGGCCGATGATCGCGCGCACCAGGCGCAGGCGATCGATGTCCGCCATCCGGCCGCTCTCGACATACGCGCCGTCACGAAACACCGTGTAGTCGTCGGCGATCTCGAACAGTTCGCTCAACCGATGCGATACGTAGATGATGCCCGCGCCCTGCGCGGTCACGCCGCGGATCGCGGCGAACAAGGTCTCGGTCTCGCGCTCGCCGATCGCGGACGTCGGCTCGTCCATGATCATCACCCGGCAGTCGTGGCTGAACGCCTTCGCGATCTCGACGAGCTGGGTCTGCGCGAGGCTCAGCCGGTTCATCGGCGCGCCCGCGTCGATCGCGAAGCCGAGCCGGTCGAGCAGCGCCTGCGCGCGCCGCTTGAGGCTCCGGTAGTCGACGATCACGCCGCACCGCACCGGCTCGCGCCCAAGGAACAGGTTTTCCGCGACGCTCATCCCCGGCACCGGCGACAGTTCCTGCGTGATGATCGCCATTCGGTGCGCGAGCGCCTCCGCCGGCGAGGCGAAATCCACCTCGCGGCCGTCGACGCGGATCGAGCCCGCGTCGCGGCGCAGCAGGCCCATCAGGATGTTCAGGAAGGTCGACTTGCCGGTGCCGTTGCCGCCGCACAGCGCATGCACGCGGCCGGCCGCAAGCGTCAGGCGGCCGTCGCGCAACGCGCTCACGCCATTGAACCGCTTCGCCACCTGGCTTGCCTCGAGCAGAACGGATGTCACGATCACTCCTCGAACGATCGAATGAACTTTTGATCAATATCGATAATTTGATACATCGTGAGGTCATGGTAGCGATCGTAATTTTGCGGTGTCAATTACTGGTAAACACTAGGAATCATCTGTATATGCAGCGCAAACGCTTACCCATCAATGCGTTGGGTTGATTTGATGCTGCACCGAGCAAAAAATCACCTCTCAGCAAATGCTCGATATCATTGTTATAATTGCTCGCATCTGAACATTCGCGCATTCGATGCGCCTGCCCGGAGGCCCCCATGAAAGTGGCGATCGGCTGCGACGAAGCGGCCTACACGCTGAAAGAATCGCTCAAGGCCCACCTGCGCGCGCGGCACCCCGAGGTCGAACTGGTCGATTTCGGCACCCACAGCGCGGACGAATCGGTGCTGTATCCCGACATCGCGATCGAGGTCGCGCAGCGGGTCGCCGCCGGCGAGTTCGCGCGGGCCATCCTGCTGTGCGGCACCGGGATCGGCGTCGCGATCTCGGCGAACAAGGTGCCGGGCATCCGCGCGGCGCAGTGCCACGACACCTACTCGGCCGAACGCGCGCGGCGCAGCAACGACGCGCAGATCATCACGATGGGCGCGCGGGTGATCGGCGTCGAGCTGGCGAACAGCATCGTCGACGCCTGGCTTAAGGCAGAATTCGACGGCGGACGCTCCGGGCCGAAGGTAGAGCGCATCGCCGAATACGAACGCCGGGCCGGCGTCCCCCACGCCGGCCCGAACGACGCGCCGCGCAGCTCGTGACACGGCCGCGCGGCGCGCGCCAATCGACTACGACATGACAAACGAAGAACTCACGCAGCTCGCGACCTGCTATTACGTCGACGGGCTGACGCAGGAAGAACTCGCGCACAAGTTCGCGATCTCGCGCCCGAAAGTCGGCCGGATGCTGAAGCGCGCCGTCGAGGAGGGCATCGTCGAGATCCGCGTGCGGCACCACTCGCGCGCCGTTCAGGATCTGGAACAGGCGCTGATCGCGCATTTCGGCATCCAGCGCGCCATCATCTCCGTCGACCATCACAACCAGGACAGCCAGCGCGAACTGCTCGCGGGCCTCGTCGCGAGCTATCTCGACCGGGTGCTGGCCGACGGCTCGATCGTCGCGGTCGGCATGGGCCGCAACGTGAGCGCGGTATCCCGGCACGCCGTGTCGACCACGCAGCGACGCTGCTCGTTCGTCTCCGCGATCGGCGGCTCGTATCGCGGCGGCGAAACCATGAACGCCGACCACATCTGCCGGCAGCTCGCCGCGCGCTTCGGCGGCGAGAGCGAGACGCTCTACGCGCCCGCGCTCGTCAACGACCCGCAGCTGTTCAAGGCGCTGCTCGACAACGATGTCGTGCGCCAGTCGCTCGACAAGGCGCGGCGCGCATCGTTCGCGCTGGTGGGGATCGGCGACATCCTCGAGGACAGCAACATGGTCAGGATGGGCTGGTTCACGCCCGAGGAGATGGCCGAGGCGAAGCGCGCGGGCGCCGTCGGCGACATCATGGGCTACGACTTCATCAACCTGCACGGCGAGCCGACCACCACGATGCTGCGCGGGCGCGTGATCGGCCTCACGCTCGACGACCTGAAGCGGATCCCGAACGTGATCGCGACCGCGAGCGAGCCGACCAAGGCGACCGGCATCCTGGGCGCGCTGCGCTCGGGCGTGATCAATACGCTCGCGACGACGCAGTCGATCGCGCAGACCGTGCTGAGTCTGGCCGAAGCGACCGAACGGGGCGCGCGGCGCTAGGTGGCCCGGGCGCGCCCCGACCCGATGCCTCGGCAGCTTCGCTTCGCAGCGCCTACGATGGAAACAGCAAGCGCGAGCCCGATCCGGGCCCGCCTTGTTCCACCGATTGGAGGTCCGCATGAACACCACCGCGTTGTCGGGCGCGCTGCGCGCCCAGGAAATGCTGGTCGCGTCGATGGTCCGGGCAATGCCGGACGACCTGCGCCGCGCGCTCGTCGAAGGATTCCGGCAGCAGATCGGCTTCGCGGAGGACACGTCCCACGCGTCGCCCGCCGACAAGGAACTGCACGACGCGATGATCACCCACGCCAGGAAATTGCTGATCCGGATCGAATCGCTCGGATGAGGAAGCCGCCTGCGCGGCAGGCTCAGCCGCGCCTCGCCGTCCGCTCGGCCGCGCGGCAGGCCGGCCACGTCCACACGGTGAAACGCGCATGAAACTCAACCCCCAACTCACCCCCGCGATCCTCGTCTCGACCGCCGTTTACCTCGGTCTCGCGATCGTCGCCCGGGGCGGCGGCCGCGCCTTCTTCGCCGAACCCGCGCTCACGACCGTCGCGCTCGCCACCGTGGCGCTGGCCGTCGTCTCGTTGTTCTCGCAGGCCAACCTGAACCCCGGCGAACGCGAAGCGCGCACGAACCGCTGGGTGCTGCCCGTATTCGGCGCGCTCGGGCTGCTGTCCTGCGTCGTGCCCGCCTATTCCGACCGCGTGAACGTGTGGACCCTCGAAGGCGGCGCGGTGCGCTGGATCGGCGTCGCGCTCTTCGTCGCCGGCGGCGCGCTCCGCCTCGCGCCGGTGTTCCTGCTCGGCAAGCGCTTCAGCGGCCTCGTCGCGATCCAGCCCGGACATACCCTCGTCACCGGCGGGCTCTATCGCGTCATCCGCAATCCCAGCTATCTCGGCCTGCTGATCAACGGGCTGGGCTGGTCGCTGGCGTTCCGCTCGCTGGCCGGCATCGTGCTGACCGCGCTGCTGCTCCCTCCCCTCGTCGCGCGCATGCATGCCGAGGAAAAGCTGCTGCACGACCAGTTCGGCGACGAATACGACGCGTACCGCGCGCGAACCTGGCGCTTGATCCCCGGCGTCTACTGACCCAGCCAACCCTGCATCGGCGCAGGTGAAGCCCGCGCCGATCGTCTTTTCACCGAGCGACCGGGCCCGGCCTTTCGCCCTGCAAGCTTGATCATGCCCCTTCATTCCTCTGACGCCTGTGGGATAGACCGTTAGTTGCGATCATTCAAACGCCACCTCTTCCATCATCAATTCACGCCATCGGCTCGCATCTTGCAATGCTGACAAATATTGAATTGATAATCATTCTCAATTACACTTTCTCCCTGCCGCGATTTTTCTTTCGTTTCTTTCGATATCGCGCGTTCTATTTCGTTTTTTTCGACACGTCGCCCTGACCGGCGGCGCGGCCAGCCAGGTGTACGCGTTCACCCAGCCAGCCTTCGGGCTTAATCCACTGGGAGACCATCCGTGCATCCACATTTGTTGGCGCGGCGGCCGCTATGCGCCGCGCTATACGGCGTATTCAGCGTCTATGCCGCCGCCGCGCAGGCGGCGGGCGCCGTTGCCGATCCGTCCGTCACTGCCCAAGCCGCTACGCAGGCGATCCAGGTCGCGGCCGTCAAGCCGGGCGAATCATTCGATCCGATCGCCGTCACCGCGACGCGCACCGCGACGGCCGTCAGCCGCACCGCGGCGAGCGTGTCGGTGATCACCGCCGAGGATCTCGAAGAGCAGCAGGCCACCAACATCAAGGACGCGCTGCGCTATGAGCCGGGCGTCACCGTGCGGCGCACCACCTACCGTCCGGCGAGCGCCGCGCTCGCCGGCGGCCGCGACGGCGATTCGAGCATCAACATCCGGGGCCTCGAAGGCAATCGCGTGCTGCTGATGCAGGACGGCATCCGCCTGCCGAATTCGTTCGCGTTCGGCCCGCTCGAAGCCGGCCGCGGCGACTACGCGGACCTCGACACGCTCAAGCGCATCGAGATCCTGCGCGGGCCCGCATCGGCGCTGTACGGCAGCGACGGCCTCACGGGCGCGGTCAACTTCATCACCAAGGATCCACAAGACCTGCTGTCGGTCTACAACAAGAAAACCTACTTCTCGTTCCGGCCCAGCTACGACTCGACCGACCGCAGCGTCGGCGCGACCGTGTCGGCGGCGGCCGGCAACGATCTCGTGCAAGGCATGATCATCGCCGACGGCCGGCGCGGCCACGAGGTCGACACGCGCGGCGACAACAACTCGGCGTCCACCGCGCGCACCACCGCCAACCCGCAGGACACCTATACGGAATCGGTGCTCGGCAAGCTGGTCGTCACGCCCACCCGCCACGACACGATCAAGTTCACGGCCGAAGCCGTGCGGCGCCGGGTCGACACCAACGTGCTGTCCGCGATCAACCCGCCGACCACGCTCGGCCTGACCGCGAACGATCGCCTGGAGCGCAATCGCTTCAGCGTCGACTACGATTTCCACAACGCGGATGCGCGCTGGTTCCAGACCGCGCACGTGCAGTTCTACTACCAGGACGCGAAGCAGGAACAGTATTCGTTCGAGACGCGCGGCGGCCGCCTGCAATCGCGCTCGCGCGACAACGACTATTCGGAGCACACCTTCGGCGGCTCGGCGTTCGCGGAAAGCGGCTTCTCGACGGGCCCGTTCGCGCACAAGCTGCTGTACGGCGTGGACGGCAGCATCGCCCGCATCAAGAGCCTGCGCAACGGCACCGTGCCGGGCGTCGGCGAATCGTTCCCGAACAAGGCCTTCCCGGACACCGACTACACGCTGCTCGGCGCGTTCCTGCAGGACCGGATCAGCTTCGGCAAGCTGTCGGTCACGCCGGGCCTGCGCTACGACGCGTACCGCCTGAGCCCGGTCACGGGCGATCCGCTGTTCACCGGGCAGGCGGTGAAATCGAGCGACCATGAGCTGTCGCCGCGCGTCGCGGTGCTGTACGAGGTATCGCCCATGCTGATCCCGTATGCGCAGTACGCGCACGGCTTCCGCACGCCGACCCCGGACCAGGTCAACAACAGCTTCTCGAACCCGGTCTACGGCTATACCTCGATCGGCAATCCGAACCTGAAGCCCGAGACCAGCGACACCTTCGAGGCGGGCTTCCGCGGCACGCTCGGCACCGGCTACGGGCCGCTGCGCTACAGCGCGGCCGCGTTCACCGGCAACTACCGGAACTTCATCTCGCAGCGGACCATCAGCGGCAGCGGCCGTCCGAACGATCCGCTGGTGTTCCAGTACGTGAACTTCGCGAAGGCGCGCATCCACGGCTTCGAGGGCCGCGCCGAATGGGTGATGCCGAACGGCATCACGCTCAAGACCGCGCTCGCGTTCACCAAGGGCTCGACCCAGGACAACGGCGCGGCGGGCGAGCCGCTCAACACGATCAACCCGTTCTCGGCGGTGTTCGGCGTGCGCTACGAGCCGACCGAGCGCTGGTTCGTGCAGACCGACCTGCTGTTCCAGGCCGCGAAGAAGCAGCAGGACATCGCGTCCGATGCATGCGGCGCCGGCAAGACCTGTTATTCGCCGCCGTCGTCGTTCGTCGTCGACGTGCGCGGCGGCTATCGCTTCAACAAGCACGTGAGCGCCTATCTCGGCATCCACAACCTGTTCGACCGCAAGTACTGGAACTGGTCGGACGTGCGCGGCATCGCGTCCGATTCGAAGGTGCTCGACGCCTATACGTCGCCCGGCCGCAGCGTCTCGGTCAGCATGAAGGTGGATTTCTGATGCGGCCCGCCCACGCTTTCTTTTCATCCGGCAATCGAAGGAGCCCGACATGATGAATACCGTTCAATCCGCCACGCCGTCCGCCGTCAAGCTCGCGCCCCGCGAGCTGCGCGATGCGTTCGTGCACCTGAAGGAAACCCAGAAGCTGCGCAACCGCGAAGCCGCGCACGTGCTCGGCGTCAGCGAAGGCGAGGCGCTCGCGGCCTTCGTCGGCGAGCATGTGGTGCGGCTCGAACCGCGCTTCGTCGAGCTGTTCGAGGAAGTGCCGCGGCTGGGCAGCGTGATGGCGCTGACCCGCAACGAGGCGGCCGTGCACGAGAAGGACGGCGCCTATGCGCAGATGAGCCACGACGGCCCGGTGGGCCTCGCGCTCGGCACCATCGACCTGCGCATCTTCTATCGCAACTGGGCGTCCGGCTTCGCGGTGCGCGAGCAGACCGCGCACGGCACGATGAAGAGCCTGCAGTTCTTCGATGCGCAGGGCCAGGCGGTTCACAAGGTCTATCTGCGCGAGCACAGCGACCATGCGGCCTACGACGCGTTCGTCGAGCGCTGGAAGATGGCGGCCCAGACGCCGCACCTCGCGGTCGAGCCCGCCGCGCCCGCCGCCGCCGAGCGGCCGGACGCCGAGATCGACGCCGACGGCTTCCGCGCGGCCTGGGACGCGATGACCGACACGCATCAGTTCTTCGGACTCACGCGCAAGTTCGGCGTCACCCGCACCCAGGCGCTGCGGCTCGCCGAGCCGCGCTACGCACTGCCCGTCGCGACCGATGCGCTGCGCCGCGTGCTCGACGGCGCGGCCGCGCGCGCGCTGCCGATCATGGTGTTCGTCGGCAACCACGGCATGATCCAGATCCACAGCGGCCCGGTCGTCAACGTCCGCGAGATGGGCCCGTGGCTCAACGTGCTCGATCCGGGCTTCAACCTGCACCTGCGCGCCGATCTGATCGCGTCCGCGTGGGTGGTGCGCAAGCCGACGAGCGACGGCATCGTCACCTCGCTCGAACTGTTCGACGCGGCCGGCGAGAACATCGCGATGCTGTTCGGCGAGCGCAAGCCGGGCCGCCCGGAACTCGACGGCTGGCGCGCGCTCGTCGAGACGCTGCCTGCCTCGGAGGCCGCACGATGAGCGCCGCGCGCTTCGATGCGCGCCGCCGCGCGTGGCTCGCGCGCGGCGGCGCCTGCGCGCTCGCGCTGACGCTGCCGGCCGCCGCCGCGCGGGCGCAGGCGGGCGCGCAGCCGAAGCGGGTGATCGTGCTCGGCGGCGCGCTCGCGGAAACCGTCTATGCGCTCGACGGCGCACAGACGCCGCGCTACGCGCTGGTCGGTGCGGACACCACCTGCACCTACCCCGACGCCGCGCGCAAGCTGCCGAAGGTCGGCTACCAGCGCGCGCTGTCGGCGGAGGGGCTGCTGTCGCTGCGCCCGGATCTCGTGCTCGCGTCCGCCGAGGCCGGACCGCCCGCCGCGCTCGCGCAGGTGAAAGGCGCGGGCGTCGCGATCGCGACCTTCGGCGAAGGACACGACGTGCAGTCCGTGCGCGACAAGATCACCGGCATCGCGCAAGCGCTCGACGTCCAGCCGCGCGGCCAGGCGCTGCTCGCGCGTTTCGACGCCGATTGGCAGGCCGCGCGCGATGCGATCGCGGCCAAGCCGCTGAGCGCGGCCGGCGCGCCGCCGCGCGTGCTGTTCGTGCTCAATCACACCGGCAACCAGGCGCTCGCCGCCGGCCAGCAGACCGCCGCCGACGCGATGATCCGCTACGCGGGCGCGCGCAACGCGATGCAGGGCTTCGCGCACTACAAGCCGCTGACCGCCGAGGCGCTGGTCGCCGCCGCACCCGACGTCGTGCTGATCTCCGACGAAGGTCTCGCCGCGGCGGGCGGCCGGGCCGCGCTGCTCGCCGCACCGGGCTTCGGCACGACGCCGGCCGGCCGCGCGCAGCGGCTCGTGTCGCTCGACGCGCTGTTCCTGCTCGGCTTCGGGCCGCGCCTGCCGCAGGCCGTCGCCACGCTGCACCAGCGGCTGCGCGACGCGCTCGCGTGACCGATAGCTCCGAACCTGCCACGATGAATTCCATCGCCCCGCCCTCTTCGCTCAACCGTGCGCCCGTCAGACTGCCGCCCGGCGGTTCGCCGCCCGGTGGTTCGCCGCCCGGTGGTTCGCCACCCGGTGGTTTGTCGTCCGGCGCTTCATTGCCCAGCGGTTTGCCGCCCGACGCATCGAGCAGCATCGCCGCGCGCCGCCGTCGCGTCGCGTTCGTCGCACTGCTTGCGCTCGCAGGCGCGCTCGGCTGCGCGATCCTGGCCGCGTTCTGCATCGGCGCGTATCGCCTCACGCCCGCCCAGGTGCTGGCCGCGCTCGCCGCCTCCGGCGACACGCTCGCGCACGATCCCGCCGTCGCGCAGGCGCGCGCGGTGCTGCTCGACATCCGCGCGCCGCGCGTGGCGCTCGCGCTCCTCGTCGGCGCGGGCTTCGGCACGGCCGGCGCGGCGATGCAGGCGCTGTTCCGCAATCCGCTCGCGGACCCCGGCCTGATCGGCGTGAGCAGCGGCGCGGCCCTCGGCGCGAGCGCCTTGATCGTGCTCGGCCCCGCGCTCATCGCCGGCCCGATCGGCTTCGGCTATCTACCGCTCGCGGCCTTCGCAGGCGCGCTCGCGGTCGCGGCGCTCGTGTACCGGCTCGCCGCGTCGCGCGGCCGGCTCGCGCTGCCACTGCTGCTGCTCGCCGGCATCGCGATCAACGCGCTCGTCGGCGCCGCGATCGGCCTGCTCACCTATGTCGCCAACGATGCGCAGCTGCGCTCGCTCACGTTCTGGAGCCTCGGCAGCGTCGGCGGCGCGCAGTGGTCGATGATCGCGGCGGTCGCGCCGTTCTCGCTGGCCGGCTGCGCGCTGCTCGCGCGCGAGCGGCATGCGCTCAACGCGCTGCAGCTCGGCGAAACCGAGGCGCTTCATCTCGGCGTGCCCGTGCAGCGCGTCAAGCGCCGCGTGCTGGTCGCCACGGCGCTGTGCGTCGGCGCGCTGGTGTCGTGCACGGGCGTGATTGGCTTCATCGGGCTCGTCGCGCCGCATTGCGTGCGGCTCGCGTGCGGCCCCGACCAGCGCATCGTGATGCCCGGCGCGGCGCTGCTCGGCGCGCTGCTCACGATCGTCGCCGACCTCGCCGCGCGCACCCTCGCCGCCCCCGCCGAGATCCCGCTCGGCATCCTCACCGCGCTGCTCGGCGCGCCGTTCTTCCTCGCGCTGCTGTGGCGCGGGCGCGGCGCGCTGGGCGGCTGACCACGCGATGCGCACCGTGTCTTCCTGTCCATCATCATGCTGATCGCCGAACACCTCCACGTCGCGCGCGGCAACGCCACCATCCTCCGCGACCTGTCGCTCCGTCTCGAACCGGGCCGCGTCACCGCGCTGCTCGGCCGCAACGGCGCGGGCAAGAGCACCTTGCTGAAAGTCCTGGCCGGCGAACTGCGCAGCCACCGCGACGTGCGCGTCGACGGCGAGATCTCGCTGAACGGCATCCCGCTCGAACGAATCGACACGCGACGGCTCGCCCAGCTGCGCGCGGTGCTGCCGCAAGCCTCGCAGCCCGCGTTCCCGTTCAGCGCCGACGAGATCGTGTTGCTCGGCCGCTATCCGCATACCGCGCACGGCGGCGCGCTGACGCGCGACGATCACGCGATCGCCGCGCAGGCGCTCGCGCTCGCGGAAGCGACGCCGCTCGCGGGCCGCGACGTCACCACGCTGTCGGGCGGCGAACTCGCGCGCGTGCAGTTCGCGCGCGTGCTCGCGCAGCTGTGGCCGGCCGCCGCGCCGCTGACCGCGCGCGTGCCGCGCTACCTGCTGCTCGACGAACCGACCGCCGCGCTCGACCTCGCGCATCAGCACCTGCTGCTCGACACCGTGCACCGCATCGCGCGCGAATGGGGCATCGGCGTGCTGACGATCGTCCACGATCCGAATCTGGCCGCGCGTCATGCCGACCACATCGCGCTGCTCGCGGACGGCGCGATCTTCGCGGCCGGCGCGCCGCACGACATCATGACGCCCGGCCTGTTCGAGCGCTGCTACGGCTTCGCGGTCAGGATGCTCGACGCGGGCGGCGATGCGCCGCCCGTCATGGTGCCGGCCTGAATATCGCGGGCACCTCGAATCGTTTCCTTCATCCAGGAGTCGCCATGTCCACCCCGCCGTCACCCGTCGCCGCGCTGCGGCCGTTCGTTCCCGCGCTGGATTTCCCGCGCAGCCGGCAGTTCTATCTCGATCTCGGCTTCACGCTCGAGCACGACTCGCGGGATCTCGCCGTGCTCGCGCTCGGCGCGCAGGCGATCCTGTTGCAGAACTTCTACGTGGAGGCCTGGGCCGACAATTGCGTGTTGCAGCTGGTGGTCGACGATCTCGACGCGTGGTGGAAGCACATCGAGGCGCTCGATCCCGTCACGCGCCACGGCACGCCGGCGCCCGTTCCGCCGAAGCGCCAGCCATGGGGCATGACGGTCGCCTTCCTGTTCGACCCGTCGGGCGTGCTGTGGCACGTCGTGCAACGCAAGCCGGCCGACGACGCACGCGCGTGACGATGCCGCGCCGCCGAGCGGCTATTCGGCGTCCACCGGCCCGAAGGTGCGCATCTTCCAACCGAAGCGCACCGCGCACATGCGCGCGGCGAACCCGGCGACCAACGCCACCACGGTCGCAATGTTCTCGTCGAGCCCGACGTACTGGAATGCGACGTACAGCGCGCCGGTGAAGAACGCGACGCTCGCGTACAACTCCTCGCGCAGGATCAGCGGCATCTCGTTGCACAACAGGTCGCGCAGCATCCCGCCGCAGACGCCCGTGATCGCGCCCGCCAGCACGATCACGATCGGATTGGCGTTCACCGTCGCCGCGACGTCGCAGCCGATGATCGAGAACGCGGCGAGCCCGAGCGCGTCCACCGTGATGAACAATGTCCTGAGGCGCGTCAGGTGGGTGGCCGTCCACGACGCGAAGGTCGCCGCGCCCAGCGTGATCAACAGGTAGGTCGGGTGAGCGACCCAGGTCAGCGGATAGTGGCCGAGCAGCACGTCGCGCACCGTGCCTCCGCCCAGCGCGGTGACCGCGCCCACCAGCGCGAGACCAAAACGATCCATGCCGCGGCGCATGCCCATCAGCGCGCCCGACATGGCCTCCGCGACGATCGCGATCAGGTACAGCGTATGCATTTTCGTTCAACCTCTTGCGGAAATCCGGTTCAATCGTCGGTGCGGAACAGTTCCAGCACCCGTGCGCGCTCGGCCGCGTCGACGGGCGGCAGCGCCCGTTCCGCCGGCTGCGCAGCCGATGCGGGCGACAGCCCGGCGTCGGCGCTCGCGCCGGCGCGCGCCGCGCCGCATGCGAATGCATTGCGGATGTAGGGCGGCGGCGCATCCGCGCACTTGCCGGTCGTGTACTCCGCATACACGTAGTCGCCGTCGACCAGCGCGAGATCGCCCGGCATCGTGCGCTCGACGCTCGCGCGGCCGTCGACCGCCACCTTCATGTAGGCGAGCCACAGCGGCAGCGCGAGCGTCGCGCCCGTGACGCGACCGAGGCTGCGCGGCGCGTCGTAGCCGAGCCAGGCGACCGTGACGACGCCCGACGAGTAGCCCGCGAACCACACGTCCTTCGAGCCGTTCGACGTGCCGGTCTTGCCGGCGATGTCGGGACGGCGCAGCGGCAAGGTGCCGCGCGCGGTGCCGAAACGCGCGACGTCGCGCAGCATGCTGTCCATCACGAACGCATTGCGTTCGGAGATCACCCGCGTCGCGACCGGCGGCGGCGCGCTGAACAGCGTGTCGCCGTTGCGCAGCCGGACCGTCTCGACCAGGCGCGTATCCATGCGCAGGCCGCCGTTCGCGAATGCGCCGTACGCGCTCGCGAGTTGCAGCGGCGTGACCGCGCCCGCGCCGAGCGCCAGCGGCAGCGAGGCCGGGTTGCGCGGCCCCTCGAAGCCGAAGCCGACGGCGTGATGCTGCACGAACGCCGGATCGGCCGCCTGCATCAGGCTCACGGCCACGAGGTTCTTCGAGCGCACGAGCCCGCGCCGCATCGGGATGAAGCCTTCGTAGTTGTTCGCGTAGTTGCGCGGCCGCCAGCGGTTCGCGCCGGTCTCCTCCTTCGACAGCGTGCGCTGCGTGTCGTCGATGAGGGTGCCCGGAAACAGGCCTTTCTCGAGCGCGGCCGAATACACGAACGGCTTGAAGCTCGACCCCGGCTGCCGGTAGGCCTGCAACGCGTGATCGAACGGATTGCGCTGGAAATCCGCGCCGCCCGCGAGCGCGAGGATATCGCCCGTGTCCGCGTCGAGCGACACCAGCGCGCCTTCCAGCGCATCGCCGTCGCGCGCCGCGGTATTCGGTCGGGCGCGCCGCAGCCGCGCATCGAGCACCGCGTGGCGCAGCGCGGCTTCCGCCGCGAGCTGATCGCGCATCGTCACGGTCGTCACGACGTCGAGGCCCAGCGTGTAGGCCTCGTCGTGATAGCGCTCGACCATCATGCGACGCGCCCGTTCGGCGACGTACGGCGCCGCGACGATCCCCGGCGGCGGCGTGTTCGCGAGCCCGAGCGGAGCGTCGAGCGCCTGCCGATAGGCGGTCTCGTCGAGATAGTCCTGCTCGCGCATGCGGCGCAGCACGTACTGGCGACGCTCGATCGCGCGCGTGGGGTTGACGGTCGGGTTGAACGCGGACGGCGCCTTCGGCAGCCCGGCCAGCACGGCGGCCTCGGCATCGGTGAGCGCGTCGAGCGGCTTGCCGAAGTAGATCGATGCCGCGGCGGCGAAGCCATACGCGCGCTCGCCGAGGTAGATCTGGTTCATGTACAGCTCGAGCAGCTTGTCCTTGCCGTAGGCCTGTTCGAGCTTGTAGGCCATCAGGATCTCCGCAAGCTTGCGGCTGATCAGCTTGTCGCGCGTCAGGTAGAAGTTGCGCGCGACCTGCATCGAGATCGTGCTCGCGCCCTGCGCCGAATGACCGGCGACGAGGTTGGTCAGCGTCGCGCGCAGCAGGCCGTTGAAGTCCACCGGCCCGTGTTCGTAGAAACGCGCGTCCTCGGCCGCGAGCAGCGCGTGGCGCACGCGCTGCGGGATCTGCGCGAGCGGCGTGAATTCGCGCCGCTCGATGCCGTACTCGGCCAGCAGCACGCCGTCGCGCGAATAGATGCGCAGCGGCATCGCGGGACGGTAGCTCGCGAGATGATCGACGGCCGGCAATTGGCGCCAGATGCGATCGACGGTCCATGCGCCGATCCCGGCGCCCGCGATCGTGAGCCCCAGCAGCGCGCCCGCGAGGGTCCGCCAGGGACGGCGACGTGGGCGGGGAAGATCAGGCGTGGGCGGGGGCGAGGCGGGTGACGTCATGGCTGATTTCCTTCAGTGTTGCCAAGGATCCGGCCTGCGCGTCGGGTGCGCTGCGTGCGCCGGATCCGCGAAGCGCTGCGTATTGTCGGGGTTCGCGTCTTGAACCGGTACAATCTTTAGCTGAATTTGCAGATGCTTATTTTTATTTAGGAAGCGCATGGATATCGATCCCAGGCAAGCGGCGGCCTTCGTCGCGGTCGTCGAGACGGGCAGCTTCGAGCAGGCCGCCGCGCGGCTTCACGTGACAGCGTCGGCGATCACGCAGCGCGTGCGCGCGCTGGAAGCGGATCTCGGCACGCCGCTCGTGCTGCGCACCCGGCCATGCCGCGCGACCGCGACCGGGCAGCGTGTGCTCCAGCATCTGCGGCGCGTGTCGATGTTGCAGGCCGATTTGCAGGCCGAGTTGGACGCGGCGCGGCAGTCTCCGGTGTCGGTGGTGGTCGCGCTCAATTCGGACAGTCTCGGCACGTGGTTTTTACCGGCGCTGTCGTCGATCCTGTCGGGCGAGCGGCTGCTGTTCGAGCTGATCATGGAGGATCAGGACCACACCTTCGGATTGCTCGAGAACGGCATGGCGATCGGCTGCGTGACCACGGTGCAGAAGCCGATGCGCGGTTGCGCCGCGACGCCGCTCGGGACGATGCGCTATCGGTTGATCGCCGCGCAGGCTTTCGCGGCGCAGTGGTTTCCGCGTGGCCTGACGCGCGCGAGCGCGCGGCAGGCTCCGGTCGTCGCGTACTCGCGGCGCGATACGCTGCAATCGTCGTTTCTGCTGGAGAATTTCGGGCTGCCCAAGGGGGCTTATCCGTGTCACTACGTGCCCGGCACGCATACGCATTTCGCGGCCGTGCAGCACGGGCTCGGCTATGCGATGGTGCCGGAGCTTCTGCTCGGCAAGATGCCGCTCGCCGAGCAAGGGCTCGTCGATCTCGCGCCCGCGTATCCGACCGACAGCGCGTTGTACTGGCACGCGTGGAAGGTGCAGTCGCCGAGCATGCAGTCGCTGTCGGCGCGGGTGGTCGAGGCGGGACGGGGATTGCTGAGGCCGGTGGGAACGTGAAGCGACGGCGGAAGGCGGGTTGTCGGGTGGGAGGACTGCGGCGTGCGACGGCGCCTCGCCATAAGTGCCGTGGTCGATTCGGTGAATTTCTGAATGGTCGGGTTGATTGTTGAGCGATTGTGATTCGAAGTAAATTTCACTTTTACGATGCCATTTTTTATCTTATTCTGGCATTGCCTGGAATCAGCTTGCGTGATGTTGGACGGATTATTACATCTTAATCTTTTGAGGTGATTAAATGTCTGCTCGCAGCGTCGCGGTTACCTTCTTCAATCTCACCTCGCATGATTTAATCCTCGACACATCTTCGGTCCAGCTCCAGCACGGAGAATGGAAGAAATATCCACCTTCAATCATCCCGTCGCTTCAATACGGGGAATGGGAGAGCGACTCGGACGGCATTTACACCGGCACACAAGGCAGCCTCCAATATCAATTCCAATACAATGGAATTCAGAACATTCCAATTTCATGGGATGATCCGTACTACGGAGGAAATTCATATGGAATTTCATGTAGCTCGTCCGATTTTAAAACGCGATACGCCGGAGGGGATGGAGACAATGCCGTGGTGCAATTTTTCATCGATCAAAAGGGATCGGACTAGTTGACCTGTGGCCAGGACGCGTCCGCGCGAAGCGTGCCTTTCGGGCACGAGCGGCAGCTGGCGGCCAGCAATGGACATGATCGGCGGCATGCCCCGGCTCGTGCCCAAGCTGTCGGCCTCATGAATCGTTCCACGAGCAGGACATTGGCTGCAACAGGAGGCACCGGATTTCGTCAACGCGGCGTTGATCGAGTTTCTCCGTAATCTTTGATGTACACCGGCGAGCCGACAGTTCAACTGCTTTGAGCGGTCATTCCGCCCATAGAACGGTATGCCGGAGAAAGGGCGGAAATGAGCACTCACGAAAGTGCCCAGCGTAGTTTTTGGCGTGGCGCTCTGACCGATACCCCGTCAGACAAGACGAAGTACCGATGCATCATGGGAGTGGCTGTAGCAGGTGCTGCGGTGGGTTGCGTGCTCGTGTGACCGGGAACAGCAGCTTTGGCAGCCGGCGTTTGCCAGCGCCCTGATGCGGGAACGCGAAGTTCGCCGTCCGGCCAGTTTCCGGCGGTCACGCAGAAGCAGTCGATCGACGCCGCAACCTCTATCGCCGACAATTTGTGGACTTGAGTGACGGGGCGACGTTCGGTAAATCCGATGCGGTCACAGTCGCGTTGAAAGATTAGTTGACGATCCTCCGGCGGCGCCCACGTATGATCGCCAGTGAGGAAGGCGCTGGCTGGAGCAGATCCATGACAATTGAATTGACGAAAGAAGTTCGGGCCAAGGCGATTGCCTCCATTCAGAGATATTTCGAGAAGAACATGGAGGAGCCGATCGGCAATATTGCCGCTGGCGCGCTCCTTGGTTTTTTCTTGGAGGAAATCGGCCCCGACATCTACAACAAGGCTGTGGCGGACGCGCAGAAGCGCCTCCTGCAAAACTTCTTGGATTTTGAGCAACACGTCTCGGATCTTGGGGAAGACATCAGGGATCTTGAATTTGAAGTGCACGAAGAGGGGTTTCGGTACTGGGAAAAGTACGAGCCCAAAGCAAAACCGCGCAAGTAGCAGTGACGGGAAGGCATGCTTCCATGTTTTGCGACTGTCTGTAACGGGTCGGTAGCGGCGTTCCCGAAATCCGTCAGCGTAGGTCATAGCGTAGCTTCTGGATTCAAGCCTTATCAGCTAAGGGGCAGGTGCTGCTGCATCATGGGAGTGACGCTTGCAAGTACATGGTGACCGGGCGCTCACGCGCGGCATGAAAACCGCTTTGACATCCTGAATTTGACCGCGCTTGAACGTGCCTGCGCGAAGTTCGCCCTACAGCCGAGTGCCGGCGACGACGAACGGCGGCTATCGGCACGAACAGACGGCCGCGCCGCGTTGTCCGCAATCCGCTCCACGATCAACGAGCGACGTTCGTCTCGCTTGCCCATCCCCTTCCAGGCTTGTTTCCAGCATTCGAAAAACGCACGCGCCGACTTCGAAAATATCGCGACCGCGCTCCGCGCCCTACCGCGTAGGGCCCGGCTATGCTGGCGTCCTGTTCATATCGACACGTTCGTACGGAGACAGACATGTTCGATCTTTCAGGAAAGGCGGCCGTCGTCACGGGCGGGGCGAGTGGTATCGGACTCGGCATCGCGCAGGGCATGGTCGCGGCCGGCGCGCGTGTCGCACTCGTTGGGCGCGATCCCGAGAAAGGTCGCGCCGCCCTGGCTTCATTGCCGGGCGGCAGCGCAAGCGGTCAGTTCATCCAGGCCGACATCACAAAGTACGACGACTGCATCGAGGCAATGGCGCAAGCCGAGCGCCATTTCGGGAGCCTCAATATCCTCGTGAACAATGCCGGCATGAACATCCGCAAACAGGCGCACGAGCTGACGGTCGAGGACTGGCATCGCATCATCGATACGAACCTGAGCGGTGCGCACTACTGCGCCCAGGCCATCCACGGCGCGTTCGTCCGCGCGGGCGGCGGCAAGATCGTCAACATCGGTTCGATGCTCTCGTTGTTTGGCACGGCCTATGGTTCGGCCTACGCGGCCAGCAAGGGCGGAATCGTGCAACTCGGCAAGGCATGGGCCGTCGAATGGGCGCCCGACAACATCCAGGTGAACACCTTGCTGCCGGGCTGGATTGAAACCGAACTGATTGCCGAAGCCAAGCGGCTTTTTCCCGACCTGGAAGAAAACGTGCTGAGCCGCACGCCGCAACGTCGCTGGGGCAAGCCGCAGGACCTCGCCGGCATCGCGGTGGCGCTGTGCTCCAGCGAAAGCGACTTCATCACCGGTGCGGTCATCCCGGTGGACGGCGGCTATTCGGTACAAGGTTAGCGGCTTCTCCATCGCGCTTGCTGTCAAACGCCGGGTCACATGCCGGATAAGACGCGCCTCATCAGGCGTCGTCGCCCGGTATAGGACCGCGGACCGTACCGACGGGGAGTCAAAGCCAGGTGAAAATGACTCGACCCGGCCGCGAACACAGCAACGCGCAGCGCGACGTCTCCCCCCAGATGGTCATCGGGCCCCCTTCCGCGCCCCCTAAGCCCTCGCCCGCACCATCCAGCACGCCGCCCGGAAGTGCACGTCCTCGCACCGCACGTAAGACTCGTACGCGCACCGCGCCGCCGCGCCGATCCGCGCCCGCAGCGACGCATCCGCATGCTGCAACGCCTGTCCGACCGGACCGAATCCGATCAGGTAATCATGCAGTTCCCGTTCCGGCAACGTGCAATCGAGATCGACCGGCACGATCTCGATCTCCCGCCAGCCGCTCTCCGCCAGAATCGCAACCACCCGCTCCCGATCGGCGAACCCGAACTGTCCCGGTGCGCCCGGCACGCGCGCGGGCATATCCGGCAGCCACGGCCGGGCCGTGCGCTCGGCCAGCGTCATGAACGGATTGTCCTCGGGGCCGCGCCAGGCGGCGAAGATCAGCCGCGCATCGGCCGTCGCCGCGCGCCGCAGGTTCGCGAACGCCGCCACCGGATCGTCGAAGAACATCACGCCGAAGCGCGACAGGATCGTGTCGAAACCCGCAGGCTCGAAATCGTGACGCTGCACGTCGGCGCACACGAACGCGACATCCGCCCCCGCTTCCCGCGCCCGCTCGCGCGCGGCCGCGAGCATCGGTGCGGATACGTCGACCCCCACGCACCGCGCGTCCCCACCGAGCCGCCTCGCCACGGCAAGCGTCGTCGCCCCGGTACCGCAACCGACGTCGAGCACGCGACGCGCCTCCTGCTCGCCCACCGCATCGGCCAGCAAGACCTCGAACGGCCGGAACATCTGATCGGTCACCGCCTGCGCATCGACCCACACCCGCCCCGAATGGCCATTCCACAGCGCATGCTGCCCGGCAGCCCCTGATTGCCTGTCGCCCATCTCGATCCCCTCGTTGCACGCGCTCGACGCGCGAAAGCTACACTGTGCCAATTCAAGTCGGCTTGAGGTCAAGCGCGTGAGCACCCTGGATATCACCGAAGTCGCGCAACGCGCGGGCGTGCCGGCATCGACGCTGCGGTTCTACGAGGAAAAGGGCTTGATCGTGTCGATCGGCCGGCGCGGGCTGCGTCGGCTGTTCGGCGCCGACGTGCTCGACCGGCTCGCGCTGATCGCGCTCGGCCGCGCCGCGGGCTTCTCGCTCGACGAGATCGCGCCGATGCTCGCGGCGAACGACGGCCCGCATATCGACCGCCGGCAACTGCTCGCGAAAGCCGACGAACTGGACCGGACGATCCGCCGGCTCAGCGCGATGCGCGACGGCTTGCGGCAGGCGGCCGCATGTCCCGCGCCGAGCCACATGGAATGCGCGACCTTCAAGCGCATTCTTCGTCTCGCCGGCGCAAACGGCGAACGACGCCGGAAAACCGCTACCGCACGGCGGCGCATACCCGCTCGAACGCAGCGCCAGGCGTAACGCGCATTTACGGCCGCGCGTTCGGATCCCGAGTCAGGATGAAAACAACGCCCACCACAGCATGAAGCCCCTGGATCTGACACGTTTCGATCTCAATCTTCTGGTCGTACTGGAAGCACTTTGGGCCGAAAAGCACGTCGGCCGCGCCGCGGAACGATTGCATCTGTCCCAGTCCGCCACCAGCCACGCGCTGTCGCGCCTGCGTACGGCGTTCGACGACCAGCTCTTCATTCGCAACCCGCGCGGGATCGAGCCGACGCCGCTGGCCGTCGAGTTGATGCCGCGCGTATCGGCGGTGCTCGAATCGGTCAGGCTCGTCGCCAGCCCGCGCGGCCCGTTCGATCCCGGTCGTTTGGAAACAGCGCTCTCGATAGCGGCCACCGACCACGCCATCCTGACCATCCTCACCCCTGCCCTCGCCCACATCCAGGCCGCTGCGCCGGGCGTCGTCCTGAAACTCAGGCCGGCCGATACCGAATCCGCGCTACGCATGCTGGACGCCGGCGATCTCGACATCGTGCTCGGGTCCGGTTCGTTCGCCCAGATCCCACAGCGCTTCGATTGCGAGCTTGCCCATAAGGAGCGCTTCGTCGGCATCGCGCGCAAGGGTCATCCGGCGCTGGTCAAGCGGGGCAAGAAGCTGCACATGGCGCTGGATGACTTCACCCGGCTGCCCCACATCCTCGTCTCGCCGCGCGGCGACGCGCGGGGAGCCGTCGACGACGCCCTGGAAGCGCTCGGCCGCGCTCGCCAGGTGAGCGCCGCCTGCCCCAGCTTCCTGGCGGTTCCGTTCATGGTCGGCGCGTCGGAATCGATTGCCGTGATCGCCGAACGCGTCGCGCTGCGCATGCAGGACACCGCGCAACTGAGCCTGTTCGAGCTGCCCTTGGCCTTGCCCACCTGGGACGTGTTCGTGATTCGCGCCAAAGGGCGCGCCAACGAACCCGCCGTCCAGTGGATCACGAACATGATGATCGCCGGCTAGGCATCGGCGGGCGCGCGGCGGCCGACGGAGCGGCCCGGGGATCATGAATCCCGTGCATCGACAAGGTGTGCAAATGCCATTGGATCGGATAGGCCGGACCGCCTAGAGTGCGCTTGTCCTTCATTCGATCCGCCAGGAACACCCCATGAAAACCAGCCCCACCTTGGTCATGATCCCTTGCTTCGCGGGCGCGCCGTGGAAGCTCGACCAGTTGACCAGCTTGCAGGATCGCCCCCTGCGTACGCTTCGCTTGCCGGACGATGTGAACGACCTGGAAACCCTGGCCGACTTCATCACCGACCAGGTGACGGATCTCGACAGCTATGTGCTGGTGGGCGATTCATATGGCGCGGTCGCCTCGATCGCGGCGGCGACGCGCCGGCCGAAGGGCTTGAAGGGCCTCGTGCTCTCCGGCGGCTTCGCCAGGAGCCCGATCACTTCGCCCTTGCTCAAGACGCTGGCGGCGCTGGCGCCATTCTTCCCCGGGCCCTTCTATCGACAGCTCACCTTGAGGTTCCACGCGGCGCAATTGGCGTCGTCGTTCGACCAGGAGGGGGAGATCCCCTGGAGCACCGAAAAGAGTCGCGCCTTCTTCATCGGGGAAACGCCGCACAAGGCCTACATCAACCGCATGCACTCGATCGAGAACACGGACTACACGGCCCTGCTGAAGGCGATCGACGTCCCCACGCTGGTCCTGACACCCGAGGAGGACAAGCTGATCGGCAGGGAGGCCGCGGGGACGCTCCTCAAGGAGATCAGGAATGCGCAGGAAGTCATCATGCCGCGCACCGGTCACATGTTCCGGTTCTCGCACCCCCGCGCCTACTCGCTGGAGATCAGGAAATTTCTGGAGCGGGCGTCGCTGTGAGCCCGCCCGCGTGAATCGAGATGCAGTCGGGCAGCCGCCGAGCCCCTCGACACACGCGCGCCGGCAAGCCCCGCGAATCCTTCAACCACAGCGCGGCGGCGATCAGCCGGCCATCCGCCGCGCCGGCCTCCGAATCAGCCGCGCCGTTCCGCGAAATACGCCTTCACCGCGCCGACGAACGTATCGACATCCGCGCGCGACACGTCGCAATGCGTGACGAACCGCGATGCGTACAGCATCTGCGTGAGAATCCCGCGCGCCTTGAGCCATGCTTCGAGCGGCGCGCAGTCGGCTTCCGGGAACGTCGCGAACACCATGTTGGTGGCCTGCGACAGCCCCGTCACCTGCTCGACCCCCGCGAGACCCTGGGCGAGGCGTTCGGCGTTCGCGTGATCCTCCGCGAGCCGCTCGACGTTGTGGTCGAGCGCGTACAGGCAGGCAGCCGCCAGCAGGCCCGACTGCCGCATTGCCCCGCCCAGCATCTTGCGCCAGCGCTGCGCGCGTTCGATCAACGCCGCGCTGCCGACCAGCACCGAGCCGACGGGCGCGCCCAACCCCTTCGAAAAACAGATCGACACCGAATCGTACGGCGCGCACAGCGCCTCGATCGAGCGCCCCGTCGCCACCGCGGCATTGCACACCCGCGCGCCGTCGAGATGGGTCGCGAGGCCGCGGCCGCGCGCGAATGCGACCGCCTCGTCGACGTAGGCGGCCGGCAGCACCTTGCCGCCGATCGTGTTCTCGAGCGTGAACAGCCGGGTGCGGGCGAAGTGATTGTCGATCGGCTTGATCGCGGCGGCGATCTTCTCGATCGGCAGCGAACCGTCGGCGGCATTCTCGATCGGCTGCGGCTGGATGCTGCCGAGCACCGCCGCGCCGCCGCCTTCGTATTTGTAGGTGTGTGCGAGCTGGCCGACGATGTATTCGTCGCCGCGTTCGCAGTGCGCCATCATCGCGGCCAGGTTGCTTTGCGTGCCGCTCGGCAGGAACAGCCCGGCGGCCTTGCCGGCCCGCTCCGCGACGGCGGCCTGCAGGCGCAGGACCGTCGGATCGTCGCCCCAGACATCGTCACCCACTTCGGCGGCAGTCATCGCGGCCAGCATCGGCTGGCTCGGACGGGTCACGGTATCGCTGCGTAAATCGATCATCTAGGGTCCCTATCGAAAAATCGGCACGCGCGCGCGTGCCATGAACGGAACCTCAGAGTGTACGCAAATCGCTCCGGACGTGGTGCGCGTCGCAAGCGGACCGTGGCGGCGACGGCCCGCGCGCCGCGTCAGTATCCGGGCGGCGGCGGTTGTATGCCCGGCGGTGGCGGCGGTGGCGACGCATATCCGCCGCCTCCGCCGTAGCCACCGCCACCGCCGCCATAACCGCCACCGCCGTAGCCACCACCTCCGCCGCCATAACCGCCGCCGCCGTAGCCACCACCTCCGCCACCGCCATCGCCGTAATACCCGCCGCCGGAACGCACGCGTCCCGACACCGGCACGCGTTCGCCTGCCGCATACATGCATTGCGTGTACGCATAGTCATAGCGACGCTGCACGCTGTACGCGGAGCCCTGCGCCGCGCCCATGCCGAGCACGCTGCCCGCGAGCAGGCCCGCGCCCGCGCCGACCGCCGCGCCGCGCCCGCCGTTGAACGCGGCGCCGGCGGCCGCGCCCAGCGCGGTGCCGACCGCCGCGCTGCCGAGCGCGCTCGCGGTGGACGCCTGGTTCGCGGATACGCCGCCGACCTGCTGATACGCATACTGCCGGCAGTTGCCGTCGTCGGCGCGGAACTGGTCGAAGGTCTTGCCCGTGCCGGGCAGCGCCATCACGCTCGGCCCGTCCGGCATCACCGCGCAGGCGCCCAGCAGCCCCAGCGATGCGAGCAGCGCGCCTCGGCGCGCATATCGGATTGCCTGATTCATGTTCATCGCCTTCCGCTCAAGGTTGAGGACGCGGCGGCACCGCCCGCCAGCCGGACTTGCACTGCTTCACGTAGGGGTAGTACTTCTTCGACGCGTCGCAGTAGTACCAGGAGCCGTCGTCGCCCGGCGGCGCGCCGGCGGCCGGGCCGGCCGGCCCGGCCTGGGGCATCGGCATGGGTGCAGCCTGGCCCTGCTCGATGTATTCGGGCGGCGGCGGCGGTTCGACCGGCACCGCGACAACGGGCGGCGGATAGTAATAAGGCGCCGGCACGACGGGGTAGTAATACGGGTAGCCCGGGCCGATATACACACCGACCCGCGCCGCCTGCGCGACGCCGCTCGCGCAAATGGCGGCGGTCGCCGCGAGGCCCAGCACGATCTTCAGCCTGTTCACGTCAGACTCCCTGCTTGCGCGTTCATGACATTCCTTCGGGTTTCGACACCCTGAACGCTATGCCCGCGGCCCGCGCCGAACAATTACACGCGGGTCCGGCGATCTTGCCGGTCGTTACAACGGTGACGGAACCCGCACGCGCGCAAGGCTCCGCCCGCGCGGCGGTGTTACGCCGTAACGCACCGATACAACACTGTCAGATAGATAACGCGCAAAAACACGCGGCGCGCGCGGCGACGCACCGGGGCCGGATCACCGGCCGAGCATCGTTCCGGCTCAGCGCGCGCGCCGGCGCGCCGCCCATTCGGGCCGCTTGCCCAGTTGCCCGAACAGCTCGACGAGCGCCTCCCGCACCTTGAGCACCGCATTGCTGAGCAGCCCGCTGTCCGCCCAGCACAGCGACAGCTCGCGCACGAACAGCGGATGCGCGACGCGCGCGAGCTTGAGCTTGTGCTCGTCGAGTTCGAGATGCGCCGCGGTCCACGGCAGGATCGTGACGCCGAGCTGCGCCATCACGGCGGCGAACAGCAGGCCGGTCGAGCTGGCTTCGAGCTGGATGTCGTAGGGCAACCCCGCCTCGCGCATCGCCCAGTCGACCCGGTTGCGGATCGTGTTCGGCGCGCTCGGCAGGATCAGCGGCATGCGGGCGAGGTCGGCGAGCGGCACCGGCCCGTCCGGCAAGGCGAAGCCGGGCCACGCGATCAGGTACAGCGCCTCCGTCATCAGCCGCCGCATCGCGATGCCGCGCGTCGGCGCCGCATCGACCACGATCGCGAGATCCACGCGCGCGCGGCCGATCAGCTGGTCGAGGTCGGCGCTCGGGGCCTCGATCAGTTCGAGCATGATCCCCGGGAAACGCTCGCGCATCAGCCGCGCGAGCGGAATCGCGAGCACCCGCGCGGTGCTCGACGGCATCCCGATCGACACCCGCCCTTGCGGCAGTTCGGCGTCGCGGCGCAGCAGCTCGCGCGTGTCGTCCGCCTGGCGCAGCAGTTCGAGCGCATGCCGATACAGCGTGCGGCCGGCGGCGGTGGGCGCGACGCCGTGCGCGCTGCGCTCCAGCAGCTGCATGCCGAGGTCGCGTTCGAGGTTGCGCACCTGCTGGCTCACCGCCGGCTGCGCGATGTGCAGCGCCTCGCTCGCATGCGTGACGTTGCCGTGCTCGACCACCTTGACGAAATACCGCAGCTGCCGCAGATCCATGCCGATCTCCCCGATGCGCACGCCATAAGAATTTCCGATGGCGTTAGACGAATAACATATTTTTCCACGATGCCTGGCGTTCTTATACTGACCTCACAAAAAACCGGCGCAGGCCGGCAAGGAGACAAGGATGGTCAAGGCGATCGCCGCATCGGCACACGATGCGAAACCGGGGCGCACGCCCCTCACGCGTGAACAGATCAAGGGATTCTGGGCGGTCTACGCGGGCTGGGTGCTCGACGGCGTGGACTCGGTGATCTATGCGCTCGTGCTGGTGCCGGCGCTCACCGAGCTGCTGCCCGCCTCGGGCATCGCGGCCACGCCCGCCAATCTCGGCCTGTACGGCTCGATCCTGTTCGCGCTGTTCCTGGTCGGCTGGGGCCTGTCGTTCATCTGGGGCCCGCTCGCGGATCGCTTCGGCCGCGTCCGCACGCTCGCCGCGAGCATCCTGATCTACTCGGTGTTCACTGGCGCCGCGGCGTTCACGCACGACGTCTGGATGCTCGCCGCGTGCCGGCTGCTCGCGGGCATCGGCGTCGGCGGCGAATGGGCGCTCGCCGGCACCTACGTCGCGGAAAGCTGGCCGGAGGATCGTCGCAAGATGGGCGCGGGCTATCTGCAAACCGGCTACTACTTCGGTTTCTTCATCGCCGCGTGCCTGAACTACACGGTCGGCGCGGCCTACGGCTGGCGCGCGATGTTCCTGTGCGGGCTCGCGCCCGCGCTGCTCGCGGTGTTCACCGTGCTGCGCGTGCACGAGCCGGGGCAGTGGCGTCGCCGCGCAGCGCGCGAGCCGGCCGCCGCCGCGCCGGCGCGGCAGCCGCTGCGCGAGATCCTCTCGCCTGCGTACCGGCGCCGCACGCTCACGAGCGCCAGCCTCGTCGGCGTCGCGATCGTCGGGCTGTGGGCGGGCTCGGTCTACGAGGCCAGCGCGGTGGTGACGCTCGCGACCCGCGCCGGCATCGATCCCGTGGGCGCGCAGCGCCTCGCGTCGATCGGCGCCGCGCTGCTGTCGATCGCGACCATCGCCGGCTGTCTCGTCGCGCCCTGGCTCGCCGAACGGCTCGGCCGGCGCGGCGCGCTCGGCGTCTACTTCGTCGGCATGGCGCTGTCGATCGCGGTCGCGTTCGGCTGGGTGTACTACCTGCCGAACGGCTTGCCCGCGTTCATGGTGTCGCTGCTGTTCCTCGGCTTCTTCGGCGGCAACTTCGCGATCTTCTCCCTGTGGCTGCCCGAGCAGTACCCGACCCGGATCCGCGCGACCGCGTTCGCCTTCAACGCGTCGATCGGCCGCTTCCTCGGCGCCGGCGTGAACTTCCTGCTCGGCGCCGCGATTCACTGGCAAGGCTCGCTCGGCGTCCCGATCGCCTGGACCGCCGCCGCGTTCCTCGTCGGCCTGCTGATCCTGCCCGCCGCCCACGAGACCCGTCACGACACGCTGCCCGCCTGACCGGCGGCCCGCCCCTCTTTTTCCGCAGGAGCATCGCATGAATGCATTGCAAGGCATCAAGGTCGTCGATCTGAGCCGGGCGCTGTCCGGCCCGTTCTGCTCGATGTCGCTCGCCGATCTCGGCGCCGACGTCATCAAGGTCGAGCCCGGCCCCAGCGGCGACATGAGCCGCAGCTGGGGGCCGTTCGATCGCGGCGTCAGCACCTACTACCTGTCGTGCAACCGGAACAAGCGCGGCATCTGCGTCGACTTCCGGCATCCGGACGGCCTCGCCGCGGTGCGCCGCCTGATCCGCGACGCGGACGTCGTGATCGAGAACTTCCGGCCCGGCACGCTCGACGCGATGGGCCTCGGCTACGACACGCTGAGCGCCGACAATCCGCGCCTCGTGCTCGGCAGCATCACCGCGTTCGGCGCGCACGGTCCGCTGCGCGACTGGCCCGGCTTCGACCAGATCGCCCAGGGCTACACCGGGCTGATGAGCCTGACCGGCTTCGCCGACGGCGAACCGACCCGCACCGGCACCGCGATCGGCGACCTCAGCTCGGGCATGTGGCTCACGACCGCGATCGTCGCCGCGCTGTTCGAGCGCACCCACACCGGACGGGGCCGGCAGGTCGGCACGTCGCTGCTGGAGAGTCTCGTCGGGCTGCTGAGCGTGCACGGACAGCGCTACCTGAGCCTCGGCGAAGTCCCGCGCCGCACCGGCAACGCGCATGCGGTGATCGCGCCGTACGGCGTGTTCGAGACCGCCGACGGCCCGCTGAACCTCGCGCCGATCACGACCGACATGTGGCGGCGACTGTGCGAGGTGCTCGACCTGCGCGGCCTGGTCGACGATCCGCGCTTCGCGACCAACGAGTCGCGCGTCGCGCATCGCGACGCGCTCAAGGCGCTGCTCGAAACCCGGCTGCGCACGCGCGGCAAGCGCGAATGGACCGCGTGCTTCGTCGCGGCGGGCCTGCCCGCAGGGCCGATCCACACGCTCGACGAAGTGTTCGGCGATCCGCAGGTCGCCCACTGCCAGCTGGTCGATACCCTCGATCACCCGACGCTCGGCGCGCTGCGCCAGGTCGTCACGCCCCTCGCGACGCCGGCCGATGATTCGACCGGCGGCCCGGCGCGCAGGCGACGCGCGCCGCCCGAACTGGGCGAGCACACCGTCGAGGTGCTGCGCGAGGCCGGCTTCGACACCGCCGCGATCGACTCGCTGCTGGCCGGGCGCGCGGTGTTCCAGCATGCGCCCGAACTCGCGGGAGCGCTGTCATGAGCGGCGCATCGACCGGCTGGTTCGTCGAGGTCGAGCGCGTCGAGCCGCGCATCGGCCGCATTGGCTTCGGCAATCCGGCGCGCCGCCACGCGCTCGACGCGGCGCTGCTGGACGCGCTCGACGCGCGCCTCGATGCGCTCGCGCGGGACGACGTGACGGTCGTCACGCTCGCGAACGGCAGCGGCGACGACGTGTGGAGCGCGGGCCACGACCTCGGTGAACTCGCGCACGATCGCGATCCGATCGCGTACGGCAAGCCGCTCGAACGCGTGCTGCGGCGGATCCGCGCGTATCCGGGCGTCGTGATCGCGAGCATCTCGGGCTCGGTGTGGGGCGGCGCGGTGGATCTCGCGATGAGCTGCGACCTCGTGCTCGCGGACCCGAGCGCACGCTTCGCGATGACGCCCGTCAACATCGGCCTGCCCTACACGACGAGCGGGCTGCTGCGTTTCTTCCACAACCTGCCGATCCACGTGCTCAAGGAGATGTTCTTCACCGCGCAGCCGCTCGACGCGGAACGGGCCGCGCACCACGGCCTCGTGAACCGCGTGGTCGAGCGCGCGCAGCTCGACGCGACGACGCTCGCCCTCGCGCGCACGATCGCCGACAAGGCGCCGCTCGCGGTGCAGGCGGTGAAGGAGCAACTGCGGGTGCTGGAGGATGCGCGGCCGGTGCCCGTCGACGCGCTCGAACGGATCGCGGAGCTGCGCCGCGCGGCCTGCGCGAGCGACGATTTCACCGAGGGGCTGCGCGCGTTCGCCGAGCGGCGGCCGCCGGTGTTTCGCGGCGGTTGAAGCGCGGCGGCGCACGAGGCGTGCGCGCCCCTGTCACGCGCACGCCCGGCGGCGCGCCGCCGGTTCCCCTGCTGCGGCGCGGTGGATTGCCGCAGGTGCGACAGGACGCCGCGCGGCGCGCGCCTCGGACGATTCCGCCAAATTTGATACCAATCAATGATTTAGATCCGACACACCGGGATCAGCGCTTGACCTCTGCGACGAGTTGGCACATTTCGCGCCGCAACACGCTGCGCGATACTCGCCGCAACCCTGTCGCCCATCCGAGTCGCGCGCGGCGCGGGGTCCGCCGGCAGCCCCGCCGGCGGGTGTCGTCAGCCTCGGTCTACACGTATGGAAACCGCATTCTCGGC
The DNA here is from genome assembly GCF_058803765.1 of Burkholderia sp. GW821-FHT14F03. Classification (NCBI taxonomy): domain Bacteria; kingdom Pseudomonadati; phylum Pseudomonadota; class Betaproteobacteria; order Burkholderiales; family Burkholderiaceae; genus Burkholderia; species Burkholderia sp. GW821-FHT14F03. Next base: position 87,544 of record NZ_JBXAPG010000002.1, on the reverse strand, counting down.
CCTAGATCTGGCCCGCCTGCAATTCGCCTTCACCGTCTCGTTCCACATCGTCTTCCCGGCGCTCAGCATCGGCCTCGCGAGCTTCATCGCGGTGCTCGAATACCGCTGGCTCAAGACCCGCAAGCCCTATTACAAAACCCTCTGCCTGTTCTGGTCGAAGATTTTCGCGATCGCGTTCGGCATGGGCGTCGTGTCCGGCGTCGTGATGAGCTACCAGTTCGGCACCAACTGGTCGGGCTTCTCCAGCTTCGCCGGCTCGGTCACGGGCCCGCTGCTGATGTACGAGGTCATGACCGCGTTCTTCCTCGAAGCGGGCTTCCTCGGCATCATGCTGTTCGGCTGGAACCGCGTGAGCCCGCGCGCGCACTTCGGCGCGACGCTGATGGTCGCGATCGGCACGCTGATCTCGACCTTCTGGATCCTCGCCTCGAACAGCTGGATGCAGACGCCGCAGGGCTTCGAGATCGTCGACGGCAAAGTGGTGCCGACCGACTGGTTCCAGATCATCTTCAACCCGTCGTTCCCGTACCGGCTCGCGCACATGGCGATCGCCGCCTTCATCGTCGCCGCGCTGGTGGTGGCCGCCACGGCCGCGTGGCACCTGCTGAAGGGCCGCCGCGACCGCGCGGTGAAGAAGATGTTCTCGATGTCGCTGTGGCTGCTGCTGGTGCTCGCGCCCGTGCAGGCCATGATCGGCGACCAGCACGGCCTCAACACGCTCAAGCACCAGCCCGCCAAGATCGCCGCGATCGAGGGCCTGTGGGAAACCGAACGCGGCGGCACCTCGCTCAACCTGTTCGGGATTCCCGACATGCAGGCGGAAACCACGCGCTACGCGGTGTCGGTCCCGCACCTGGGCAGCCTGATCCTGACTCACAGCTGGGACGGCGAGATCCGCGGCCTCAAGGCATTCCCGCCCGAGGACCGGCCGAACTCGACGGTCGTGTTCTGGAGCTTCCGCATCATGGTCGCGCTCGGCTTCGCGATGATCGGCCTCGCGCTCGCCGCCTGGGCCCTGCGCCGGCGCGGCCGCCTCTATGAAGCGAAGTGGTTCCAGCGCGCCGCGCTCGTGATGGGGCCGACCGGTTTCATCTCGCTGCTCGCGGGCTGGGTGACGACCGAGGTCGGCCGCCAGCCGTGGGTGGTGTACGGCGTGATGCGCACCGCGCACGCGGTGTCGCCGCTGTCGACGCAGCAGGTCGGCCTGTCGCTGCTGACCTTCGTGATCGTGTACTTCCTCGTGTTCGGCACGGGCATCCACTACATGCTGAAACTGATGAAGGCCGGCCCCGCGCTGCCGGGCGACGGGCACGACGACGCGCACGACGCGCGCCCCGACCACACCGGCCGCCGCCCGCTGTCGGCGACGAACCACCTGATCGACGCGGCCTGACGCGGCGACCGCCCAAGCCTACGAGGTAAAACAAATGGATGTCACCGTCATCTGGGCCGCGATCATCGCATTCGGCCTTTTCATGTACGTCGTGCTGGACGGCTTCGATCTCGGCATCGGCATCGTGTTCCCGTTCTTCCCGGACGAGAAGGAACGCGATCTGATGATGAACACCGTCGCGCCCGTGTGGGACGGCAACGAGACCTGGCTCGTGCTGGGCGGCGCGGGCCTGTTCGCCGTGTTCCCGATCGTCTACTCGACCGTGCTCTCGGCGCTCTATCTCCCGCTGATCTTCATGCTGGTGTGCCTGATCTTCCGCGGCGTGTCGTTCGAGATCCGCGCGAAGGCGCGCCGCACCAAGCACCTGTGGGATCTCGCGTTCATCGGCGGCTCGGCCGGCGCGACCTTCTTCCAGGGCATCGCGCTCGGCGCGTTCCTGCAAGGGATTCCGATCAAGGACGGCCAGTTCGCCGGCCACGCGTTCGACTGGCTCACGCCGTTCAGCCTGCTGACGGGCCTGGGCCTCATCGCAACCTATGCGCTGCTCGGCTGCTGCTGGCTGGTGGCGAAGACGGAAAGCGACCTGCAGCGCCGCCTGCACCGCGTGGTGTGGCCGCTGACGGTCGTGCTGCTCGGCTTCATGGCGGTGATCAGCCTGTGGACGCCGCTGCAGGACCCGACGATCGCGCAGCGCTGGTTCGACTCCGGGCTGTTCTGGCGCCTGCTGCCGGTGCCGTTCCTGGTGGCCGGCTGCGCGCTGTGGATGTACCGCGCGGTGCGCGCCCGCCACGACATGACGCCGTTCGTGCTCGCGCTGCTGCTCGTGCTGCTCGGCTACGTCGGGCTGCTCGTGACGCTGTTCCCGTACGCGATTCCGCAGACCATGACGATCTGGGAAGCGGCCGCGCCGCGTTCGAGCCAGACCTTCACGCTGGTGGGCGCCGCCGTGATCCTGCCGATCATCGTCGCCTACACTACGATGGGTTACTGGGTATTTCGAGGCAAGGTACGACATGAAGACCAGCACTACTACCATCACTGAGCATCACGCCGACGGCCGCGCAGGCGGCCCCGCGCGCCGGCTGCCCGGCTGGGTCTGGTTCGTGATCCTGTGGGCGGGCGGCGTGGCAGGCGCCGTGTCGCTCGGCTACGCGTTCAAGATCTTCATGAACCTGACGTTGTTCGCGGCGACGAAGTGAATCCGGCCCGATGAGGCCGGGCTCGGCGACAGCCGCTACGCCTGCTTCCGCACGACACCCGGCTTCAATCCGAGCATGCCGAAGATGCGGCTCATGGTCTGCACGGTGCCGTCGCTGCGCCCCTGTTCGATATCCTGGATCGTCCGCCGGCGAGCTTCGCCATCTCGGCGCTCGTCAGCCGCATCGTGCGCTTCGGATGGCGCACGGATTCCTGCAGCGTCCACTCGGGATGCGCGAGCACGTCCTCGACCGCCTGCCGGCGCAGCGACAGTTGTTCGGGAAGCGGGAGCGCGTTGTAGCGCTTGTCCATCGCGGCGTCCTGCGCGTCAGCGCAGTGCGGCTCGTCGGCCGTCGTTGAATCGTGCACGCCCGCACTCGTCATTTCGGTAGAAATCTATACATTTCATGCAGATCGATGGGCACGATATGTATAGATTTCCTCCGAAATAGACGAAACGACGCATCCGTGCGGGTACTCAAGGCCGGCCGCGCAACGCCGCTTCGATCTTCCGATCCGTCTTGTACTGGCTCAACGCGTACACCGACCAGATCGCGGCCGGCAGCCAGCCGATCACCGTGAGCTGCAACAGCAGACAGATGATGCCGGCGATCGGGCGGCCGATCGTGAAGAACTGCAGCCAGGGCAGCAACAGGGCGAGCAGCAAACGCATGGAAAGATCCTCTCGTGATGCGGCGGGAGCCGGCGCCGGACGGCGTCGGCAAAGGCCCGCCTGCTTCGGGTTATAGCAGACGCGAACTTAAACGCTTCTTAAACGCGCACGCCGGCAGCCCCGGCCGATTCGCCGAGCCGCGCTTCGATATCGCGCGTGAGCCGATCGAGCCAGACCCGCAGCAGGCCGTTCGACAGCGACAGCGGCACCGAATACGCGAGCACCTTGTAGACGTCGTTGCGGCGCACCTTCGACGCCCGCGCCGGATCGAGCCACGCGTCGTTCTCCACCAGCAGCAGCAAGGTCTTGAGGCCGATCAGGATCGGCCACAGGCAGGCGAGGCGCAGCCGCATCGCCTGCGCGGGAATCGCGAACGTGTAGTCGATGCCCGCGCGGAAGTGATCGAGCGTCAGCCGCACCAGGTCGACGAGCAGCGGCCGCGCGCGCCGCGACGCGTCCGGCCCCGACAGATCCTCGAGCGCGAGGCCGTGCCGGCCCAGCAGTTCGACCGGCAGATAGCAGCGGCCGATGCGCAGATCCTTGCCGCAGTCGCGCAGCACGTTCGTCATCTGCAAGGCCTTGCCGAAACGGATGCCGCGCGCCGTCATGGCCGCGGCATCCGCGGTGAGCACGCCCGGCTGATGCGCATAGGTCATCGCGGTCCAGAATTCGCCGACGCAGCCCGCGACCAGATAGGTATAGCGATCCAGTTCGTCCGGCCGGCGCAGCGCGACGATCTGTCCCGAGGTTTCATCGGGGAAGGTGCGCAGGTCGAATTCCATGCCTTCCGTCAACGTGGTCACGATGCCGCGCACCGCCGCGCGGTCGCCGTCGTCGAACTGCGCGAGGATCGCGAGCGCCGGTTCGAGCGATTCGAGCAGGATCTTCTCGTCGGACACCATCTGCTGCCCGGCGACCTCGCCCGCGATCCGGCGCAGCGCGTCCGGATCGGGCGTGCCGTTCACCTGCGCGCGCAGCGACAACAGCAGTTCGAGCCGCTGAGCGGGCGCGATCAGCGAGGTGTCCGCGATCGTGTCGGCGGCGCGCGCGAGCAGGTAGGCGAGCCCGATCGGGTCGCGCATGCCTTCCGGCAGCACGCGCAGCGTCAGGTAGAACGAGCGGGAAACGCCTTTCAGCAGGGGGCCCAGCAGGAAAGCCCGAGGTGGTGTGGCCATGTACGGATCGGTGATGGAAATCGGAAGCTGCCGAATTGTAGCCCGGCGCACCGGATCCCGGCCGCACAAGGCGGGTGTTCGGCGCGCGGCGTGATGCGTACAATCGCACCCATTTTGAACGAACTGAGGTAGCCGCCATGGCCATGAAGAAAACCGATCTCGAGAAGAACAAAGCGCTCAAGCTGACCCAAGCCATGAAGCAGGGCTCGGCCGCCCGCTTCGGCAAGAATGCCGAAGCCGCCCCGATCGACCGTCGCGAGCGCCGCAAGCTCGAACAGGCGCAGGGCCTCGTGCCGTTCGCGTGCAAGCTCAATGTCGAGCTGGTCGCGCGCCTGAACGCGCAGGCGGCCGCGCATCCGGAAGGGATGACGGGCCTGTTGACCGAGATGCTGGAAAGCGGGCTCGCGGCGCAGGCGAAGTAAGCGCGGCGGCGCCCCGGCGGTCGGGGCTTCGTATGCCCCGGGGCCGCCCGGAGCGCCCAGGCGAGACGCGGCGGCGGAATGCGGGCCGCCCCGGTCTTCGCCCCGACGACCGCGTCCGCACCCGCCGGAAACCCGGGCCTGCGCCAACCGCACGGCCCGCCCGGCGGCCTCCCACCCGCGCCGCGATCTCCCAAAGCCAACCGCTCGCCCGGGTACGCCGCAAAGCGCCCCTCCCGCGACGGCCCGCGACACGAGTCGAAGCGCCGATACCTGCCTGACACCGGGCCAACGCCGCCAACCGGCCCCTCCACCGCCCTCGCCGATCCGGCCCCCAGCCCATCGGATCGGGCCCCGCCCTCACGCCACCGCCGGAAAATCCAGATCCGTGTCGTTGACGCGATTCACGAGATTCGTGAACGTGATCCCCGTCACCGTCAGAATCACCTCGATCACCTGCCGTTCGCTGAATCCCGCCGCGCGGAACCGTTCGAGCGCGTCGGCCGGCACCGTGCCGCGCGTCGTGACGAGCGTGCGCACGAACGCCACCAGCGCATCGCGCTTCGCATCGCCCGTCGGCTCGCCGTGGCGGATCTGCTTCATCGCATCCGGCGCGAGGCCGGCGAACTTGCCCGCGAGCGTGTGCGCGGCCACGCAGTAGTCACACCCGGCCGCCTCGCTCACCGCCAGCCGCACCGTCTCGATCTCGGCCTTCGACAGCGTCCCCTTGCCCACCACCGCGTCGACCGCCAGCATCGCCGTCAGCGCGTCCGGATGATGGGTGCCGATCGTCGCGTAGGCATTCGGCACCTTGCCGATCGCCTTGCGGATCGTCGCGAATACCTCGGCGGTCGCGCCGGCGGCGTCGGTGGGCGGGATCGTGGTCAGTCTGGACATGATGTCTCTCCTGGGGAAACGGGTTTCGGAACGCCGCACGTCACGGCATGGAAACCAGTCTAGGTCCATCAAGCGAGTTCTTTAATGCCATAATTTCGCTAATTCATGCTCAATCGTCTCATGCACTCGCCATGGATCTGCTCAGTCGACTACTCACGCTGATGCCCGTCACGGGCCGGCTCGACGCGCGCTGCCACTTCGGCGCGCCGTGGCGGCTCGACCATCCGGCGTCGGGCGCGCGCGAGATTCCCTATCACGTGCTGCTGCGCGGCGAGGCGCAGGTCGACGATGGCCATGCCCCGCCGTTGCGGATGCGGGCGGGCGATATCGTGCTGTTTCCCTCCGGTGTGCCGCACGTGCTGCGCGACGCGGGCGGCGGCGCGGCGCAGGCGTCGCATTCGCGCGACGAGGCCGGGCTCGAGATCGTCACCAACGACGGCGACGGCCCGCCGGCCGACCTGCTGTGCGGCCGCTTCCTGCTGCCCGAGATGCCGCGCCCGCTGTGGCGCGACGACCTCCCCGCGCGGATGCTCGTGCACAGCGACAGCGACGCGGAAGACGCGCCCAGCGCGGCCGAGCGCGAGGCGCGCGTCGCGGACAGCCGCCTCGCGCGCCTGATCGGCCTGATGCGGGAGGAAGCGCTGGAGCGCGGCCCGGGCAGCGCGACGCTGATCGACGCGCTGTCCGGCGCGCTGTTCGCGCTCACTCTGCGCCATGCGAGCGTCGGCCCCGCGCCGCCGGGCGGCCTGCTCGCGCTCGCGCAGCGGCCGCGCCTGCAGCCGGCGCTCGCCGCGATGCTCGACGCGCCCGACCGGCCTTGGACCCTGCCCGACCTCGCCGCGCTCTGTCACATGTCGCGTGCGAGCTTTGCGCGGCACTTCGACGACGCGATCGGCCGCTCCGCGAGCGACGTGCTGGCCGAGATCCGCATGGCGCTCGCGAGCCGGATGCTCGCGCACGATGCGCGGCCGGTCGCGGAGATCGGCGAGGCGGTCGGCTATCAGTCGGAGGCGGCGTTCCAGCGCGCGTTCAAGCGGCTCGTCGGGCTCACGCCCGCGCAATGGCGGGCGCAGGCGCGCCAGCGCGCGTGAAGTCGCCGCGACGCCTGCTTCCCGCGTCTCCCACACCACGCCAGGCGCTACCCGAAATTCATCATCACCGACTTGCTCTCCGTGTACTGATCGATGACGGCACGCTCCGGTTCGCGGCCCAAGCCCGATTGCCTGAAGCCGCCGAACGGCAACACATTGGCCGCCCCGGCGTTGCCGCAGTGCGCCGCTTCGCGCGCGCGGCGCAGGAAGTTGCGGATGCACCGATCCGTTGCGCAGGCCGGCGTCATACGGCAGGAAAGCGAGCCGCGACCTCGCTCCGGCAGTGGCGCTCGCACGCAAATGCCGCTGTATCGGGGCTCGGCGGCCCACTGGAGCGGGAACGGAAAAGCGAGTAGCCACGGCCAGGGATCCACGCAAGAATTTCGACCTACCTCACGGGAAAAATGCGGTGCGCGGCGCCGCTGCCCGCGACGGGTCACAGGAATTCGCCATGGATTTTCAACCCCGTGTTTCACGTTACGTCGAACTCGTCGCCCACCCCGAGGGCACGCTCAAGTCGAGCCATTTCGCGATCGCCGAGGCACCCTTGCCGCCCTTGGCACCTCATCAGGTCCTGGTGCGCAACCGCTGGTTCCGCGTCTCCGTGTCGACGCGCCTGATGGCGAGCCGCGACGCGAAGGAAATCAACGGCATTCCGTTTCCGCCGCTCAAGCCGGGCGATGCGCTGGCCGACGGGGCAATCGGCGAGGTGATCGCCGCTGCACCGGAATCAGGGCTGCGCGTGGGCGAAACGGTGCTTCATCGGCGGGGCTGGCGCGACTATGCCGTTGTCGACGCGGCTCAGTGCACGGTGTTGCGGCGCGACCCCATCGAACCGGCCGCGTACCTCGGCCACGGCTGGACCGCCTACGCGGCGTTGACGCGCGGCATCCAGGTCAAGCCCGGCGACACCGTCTTCGTCTCCAGCGGCGCCGGCGCGATCGGCTCGATGGCGGGGCAGATCGCGCGCCGGCTCGGGGCCGGGCGCGTCATCGGCAGCACGCGCAGCCCGGACAAGGCCGCGTGGATGAAAGAAGCGCTCGGCTATGACACCGTGATCGTCGACGACAACCGCCCCTTCGTCACGCAGCTGGGCGACGTCGCGCCGGACGGCATCGACGTCTTCGTCGACATGGTCGGCGGCGAGCAGCTGAGCGCCGCGGTCACGCTGGCGCGAGAGGGGGCGCGCTTCGTGATTCTGGGGGCGCTCGTGGCAGAGCTGCGCGCCGAACGCTCCAGCTCCATCGCGCCGGTCGAGATCGATACGTTCCGGCTGCCGATCAAGGGCATCACGCTGCGCGGCTATAGCGCCGACGACGACAAACCCGAAGCCTTCGACGAATGGCTGCAGCGCCTCGACGAATGGCGCGACGAGCAGCCCGTTCAACTGACCTGCACGACCTTCAGCGGGCTCGAGCAGGGGCCGGCGGCGCTGCAGGAAGCCTGTGCGGGCAAGCTCAAGGGCGTGGTGATGGTCGAACTGTAGGACCAGGTCAAACGAGATGAATCGGAATCGGGACATCAAGCTTCAGGAGAAGTGCATGACGAATACACGCGTGGCGATTGTCTTTCACAGCCAATATGGTCATACGGCGCGGCAGGCAAGCGCGGTCAAGGACGGCGTCGAACGGGTGGCGGGCGCCAGGGGCGTGCTGCTGCCCTGCGCGGATGCGCCGGCGCGCTGGGACGAACTCGCCCGGGCCGACGCCATCATCTTCGGCGCGCCGACTTATATGGGCGGGGTGTCGGCCGAATTCAAAGTCTTCGAGGAGGCCACCTCCAACGCCGTCATGGCCAAGGGCTTCCTGTGGCAGGACAAGATTGCGGCCGGCTTCACGAATTCCGGCGCGCACGCCGGAGACAAGCTCGCCACGCTCATGCAGCTCGCCTTGTTCGCCGCGCAGCATGGCATGCACTGGATCAATCTCGGCTTGCCGCCTGCGAACAATTCGACCCGGGGTTCGGCGGAGGATCTCAATCGCCTGGGTTTCTGGCTGGGGGCCGCGGCGCAGTCGAATACGGACCAGGGCCCCGAGGCTGCACCGCCCGAAGCGGATCTGGCTACCGCGCGGCATCTTGGCGCGCGTGTAGCGGAAGCGGCGCGGCAATTCGCGCGCGGCCGCGCGGCGTGGTGGGATGGGGAGGCCGCGGATCGCTCGGAGGGACGGGTCGGCGCGACGGTGGGAATCGATCTGGCGTGAGCGTCGGTTCAGGCGGCCCGCAAGGGCCGTTCGACTCGCACGCTCAACTGCTTTTTTTCCAGTTGGCACCCAACTATTGGTATGGGATAACAGGGTTATCCCTAGGATGGAGCCTATTCATGGCCACGCTCGAAGCCTTCCGATCCGTACTCGACGATCCACGCACGCCCGACATGATCCGTCATTACGTCGTCGACGCATTGCAATACGCGCTGCGCAATTATGGTCAGGTGTTCAGCGCGAAAGAGGTCGAGTGGCTGGCCAGCTGGGACGATGCGCGTATTCCCCTGGCCGCGCGCAATGAACTGTCGAAGCGTATCCCCGTCACCTCGCTTTGATCGCTGGGCTTGCGAGTTGAAACGTCTCGAACGGCAAACCGCTCTCGATTCGTCATGTCGCTCGCGCTCAACGCTGTTCGGCGGCGTTGTGCCTTGATCCTGTTGTTGCGCTTCGGCTAGGTCCAACCGGATGTTGGTATGGAAGAAATCAGGACGGCCCCGCATGATGTCTTGTGACCATCGAATGCGACAGCGCGGCCATTGATGCGAACCATTTCGTCGCCTTCGAGAATCTCGCATTCGCCAAGCCCTGCCTGGCAGGCACAACGGTCGCCCATCCGGGCGACCGCCCGTCCCATTACGTTCGAACTGTCGCTGCCGGTCCTGACCCGGCAGCCACGATTGGTCGAGTCGCCGACTCGAATGATGCCGCGCATGATGACCTCGTCTCGATCTATTTGAATGGGTTTGCACCGCTCGTCTTCTGGTCCCATGCGGCCTTGATCTCCGCATCCGGCGGGCTGACCATGATGATGCTCGTCGTCCCGTTCGGGCGACGGTTCACGGTCGCGCTGGCGCCTCCGTTCTGGTAACTGGCGATCAGCCCCAGGCCGATTTGTATAAGCGGGGACGTCACGCCGGTGTTGCCGATGCGCGCGCCGATGTCATAGCCCTCTTCGACATCGTTCAGGTTCGGCGCCGGGCCGCCGATCTGCGCCAGAGCCCGGTTCAATGGAATCATCGAGAGACGATCGCCCGTCGTGTCGTAGAACACGCGCTTCGGCTCCTGGCCGTCCGGCAGGGCCGCGCGCGCCTGTTCCCAGCCGGCTTGCAATGCGGCAGCTTGAGCTGAAGTCTTGAGGGGCTTTCCATGGTCGTCCGTCAGCTTCACGTCGACCGGGCGATGCAGATAACCGAGCAGCGGTGCGCCGTCGAATTTTTTGAGTTGCCAGGTGGTCCACCGCACCGGGAGGTATGGCGTCGGTGTGAAATCGCCGGGCCCTTTGTTGTCGATGGTCTTCCAGAGTTCGGGCAGTTGGGCATGCCACCAGTTCAACGACATGGAACCGAGCGCGGACGGATCATCGACGCCCGCTGCTTTTTCTTGTGCAAGATAATGAGCATTGAAGCTGTCCGGCCCCCGATCGTCGTTCGTGGCCCAGAAGAAATTCCATAACTTGGTGATGTCGTAACCCGTGCTGTTCTTGTTGATCTGTGCAGTTTGATCGACGACGAAAGGGCGAACGAGTTTATCGACTCGATCCGATCGTGCAAACAACATTCCACCGCTGCAATCCGGACGCTCCGGAATGATATGGCCTGCTTGCGGCGCGCCACCGCTTCCCGGAGGTCTGAGAAGGGAACGTAGCATCGACCCGTCCGAACTGAACACCAAAACCTCCGGCACGTCGGGATGCGCATCGAAGAAGGCGAACAATTTCTCGATCATTTCCACGCCATCGTCGGTATTCGCGTCAGCGCCCCAAAGCAACAGCGTCACACCCAGGCTTGCTTTCTGGCGCAAACCTGCGATCTGCTTGGCAGCACGATAGTCGTTTCTTTTATCCTTCGGCGGCCCCCAAATGATGACGGGCACAGGCCAATATTCGACAGCGCGACGGGCGGCAAACTTGAAGCCCGTGCCGGAGACAATGCGGTGGTTGTCGAGCCTGTGTCCGTCGTTGTCCGGATAGTCCTCCGGGTTTTGTGACATGTAGGTCTGGTGGTTATCTTTCTTTGCTTCGATCTCCCTCCAGATTTCGTGGTTAGTCTCCCACCCGGCAACAATGCTCGCACCTCGCACTTCTAAAACGTATTTGCTTCCTGTTTGAGACAGCATCGCAGGCGAACCGTTGAATCCGTGCATCTTTCTTTCGGTTATGTCTCCCGAGTTCGATTCAGCCAAATGACCGGCAGACGCGGACAATCGATGTATCAACGCGGCGCGAAGTCCATATGCAAAGATGATGACCGCAAGCACTACGAGCACGCCATTCCGAATATAGCTTCCCATATGGAACATCTCCTGGCCAGCTTCTTCCCAATATCTGTGCGATCTCGCCATGACCAAGACAATCCATATAAGTGTGGTCAAAACGAAGATCGCGATGTAAGGCCAAGGGCGAGGTTTTGCAATCATTGCCGGTATCCTTGGAGCACTTGCCTGAGCTTCTTGCTCCCATCCACCATTCGAACTTCTTGTGCCTCTCGTTTCTCGTACTCAACTTGTACTCGTCTCGAAGCGAACGCGGCAGTTGAGGTCAACTCACTAGTCACAAGGGGAGGAAATGTGCTCGATACATATTTTTCTGGAAAGATACCGACCGAATAGTAATCGGCACATGCCTGAATAAAATCTTGCGCTCCCTGATTTAATCTTTTGTAGTTCAAATTATTTTTTATTTTGAATAATGCTGAATCATCCATCCTCCAATCAGCCATCAAGATCAACAACTCCCGCCAAACCGGGTCATCAAGCGTCACGGCTTGACCAATAGCCACATCCATCGCCGTCACCCACCGATGATTTCCGGCGCTGCGCAAGATGCCCGAGTGGTAGTTATTCACCTCGTAGGCCCCGCGATCCGTCCTCATTCGCGCGCGCGCTTCGTTGGGCGTCTCTTCCCGCTCGACGCAATAGGCCATCTTCGAACCTGGATTTCCCATCGCCATGAAGGGAACCGGCCTGATCCGCCAATTCTCGGATTGGTCGTCCACCGCTTTGTTGGCATTGAATTCCGCCTTGACCCGTTCCAAGTCTCCGGGCGCACCCATCACGAAACGCTCGACCATCTTCCATTTGAGCTTCGCGTACTGATTGCCCAGGACAATGTTCTTCGTCACATCATCAAGCCCCGTCAAGCCGGCCACATCGGCCTTCCCCGGCCGCGGGCCGCCGCGCACGACCTCTCCCCCGTACAGGTCGGGCACACAGGGCGGCTTGAGTTCCTCTCCGTTGATGAAGCGAATGTCGTCGCGTTCGAAAGATGCATGGAGAAATGCGCTCTTACTCATCTCGAGCGCGGTGCCCGATATCGAACCATCTGTCTCGGGGCCGGGCGCCAATCGTTCAAATCGCTCGCGAACCGATAGGCGAGCAGGCGGCAGCCCTACTTTTACCTTCTCGAATTTTCCGCTGCCGTCCTGATCCCTTTCCATTCGTGTCCACATGCGCTGGAAAAAGCGTTGCCCGGACTTCTGCTGCCCCAACACCGGCATCGCCGGCATGGTCTTCCCCGGATTGGTCTTCAGCGCATCGCCGTCGGCAGGCACGGCATCGGGCACGCCGAACGTACCGATGCCGCGTATCTTCTTCAACCCCACCACGGCGTCTTCCGGACAGAAATACAAGTAAACCTTCCCGCGATTGTCACGTTCGTCGAACGTCACCCAACGTTTTCCACTTTCATCCAGACGTTTGCCTTGGGTCTTCGTCCAACCAGCCCCAGTGCGACCGCCATGCTTCTCGTGGTTGATCATCAGCTCGGCCAGGTCCGGAATCGTATGCGGCTCCTGCGTCACGGCATTGACGATATCGATAAGGGTCTTGAGCTTGGCATGCCCGGTCTGGTTGCACGCTTCCGTCTGATACAGGGAGTACGGCGAGTCGACCATGATGAGACAGTCCACGCAACGCTGCCCCTGTTGCTTGAGGATGGCTTGCGCCAGCAGCGCGATGATCGTGCCTTGGCTATGCCCCATGATCGTGATCGTTTCATTGGCGGGGTTCAACCCGTGAGCTTCGGCAACCGTCTTGGGTTGAATCGTCCGGATCGTCGTGATCAGATTCGCGAGGCGCGTGGCGGCCAGAACGAAATAGCGGCGACTGGGAGAGTCCGCTGCATAAACGGTGTTGCCGCCCAGTGCATGCCGCGTCACGAACCGCGTCTTTCGATCCGCCTTGAATCCTTCGTCATACATCTGCGGGATGTTGTTGGTCGCATTTGCGAAGAAACCCCCAGCCTTCGCGAAGTGCGCATCGAGCCGATTGCCGTGGATATCCTGATACTGCCCGCGCGTCATGAGGTTCCCGTTCTCGTCTACCGTCCTGCTCTTGACCTCGCCCGGATTGTCGATCTTGGCGATGTCGCTGTTATCGGCGCGCATGCCCCAGTAGAAGGGAATGAAAAAGCTCTTCGTGAGATTGGCGATTTCCGTCCGACGATACAGATAGGTATCGGGATCACTCAGGACTTCGGCATCGGCGATATCGACATCGGCTTTGGGCTTCCTGGCAGCCGATAGATACCCAACACCATAGCGCCCCGCCTTCAAATCGGTCCGCGACAGACGATCGTTCACCCCCTGACACAAGCCCTGCTCCACAACCGAACAAGCCGCCCCCGGATCGTTCACGCCGTGTATGAAGATGACGATGCCCGGCAGATCCCCAGGCAGAGGGACATTGCGCGCATCCGGTCGATTAGACATCGTGACGCCGGCCCCCTGAGCCGCGACGCGATAGTCGTCATTCTTTTCCGTCATATATCCCTCCTCCCACCGCTCAAAGCGACGGTTTCAATATCTCGACCTTGGCGATGCGCATCACATCGTCCTTCACCACGCTCGTCAGGCCGCTCGCGTCGCTCTTGCCTTCGAACACGCGGCCGTCGTCCAACGTGATCCGATAGTGCTGATTGGCCGCGAGCGCGGGGGCCTCGGCGGTATGCCCGGGGAAATGCAACCGGAATTGCTGGTCGGTCGGTTGGCTGTTGAACGACGCGCTCGAAACCTGCTGCGTCGATGGCCCATCCCACTCATGCGACGCCGCCTGCAACACAATCCGGGTATTCGTACCGAGCGTGATGCCGTCTCCGATCCTGATATAGCTCCCGTCTTCGGCAACGAGCCGGATCGTCGGCGCGGTCACCAGCACCTCGTTGTCGTTCGTCGTGATCCTGATGCCTTTCTGGGCGCTCGCCGTGAGCGTATCCGCCTGCGCCTGCAACAACACCGGACCTTCGCCTGCGATTGCCTGCACGCCAGCGCCGCGGGCGTACAGTTGCATGCCGTGCCCGGCCGTCGCATTGAAGCGCTGGCCGCTCATCAATTGAACATGCTGCTGCGCCACCTGATCGATGTTTTCACCGGCATAGGTCACGTGGGTTCTCGGTGTCACGTTGACGGAGCCGGCTTGCGCACCGAACGCCAGCAGCGCCTGCGAACCGTCGGCGGCGCTCGCATCGCCCGCCTTCCAGGCCTCGAATGCCGATGCGACGGCGCCTTGCCCCGCCGCATCGGCCGCCCACCCGCCGTGTTGCCCCGCGTAACGACCCAAGGCTTCGAACAACTCGCCGCACTGGCCCAGCAAGCGGATCAGTTCCTCACGATCGAGTTGGCCGCCGCCCGCTTGCGTCCGCGCATAGGTCGTCAGCAGGATCCCCTGTGCGGCGCGCAGCGCGGCCGCCGCGTCCGTGCGCAACTCCGCGCCTTCGCCGCGATCCGCGCCCTGGCCATTGCTGCGCGGTTGCGTGAGGTAGCCGAGATTGAGTTGGGAGAAGCCATGCTCGCTCGCCAGCTGTGCGCTGATCTGATGTGGCGTGTCATCGAGCCGGAGCTGGTTGTATCGCTGACCGTTGATTTCCTTCGTCTTGAGCCCGGACAGGTAACGATTGCCCGGCAGATTGCCGGTATGGCTGAACATGGCCGGCATATTCGCCCCATTCGGCAGGACGCCGATGATGACCAATCGATCCGGATCTCCCGCGATACAACCAAGCAGCACCTCCATGCCGACGCGCGGCAAAAACATCCCGCCGAAGTTCGGCCCGGCCAAGCTGGATGCGACGCGCACCGGGGCGCTGTCGTTCGCGTCGCCCTGGGTGCCCGCGCCTCGGGCATGCGCATGGTCTGCCGGATCGAGGCCTTGTATCTGCACGCGAACGCGGCCGTGCGCGTCGCAAAACACCTCATCGCCTTGCTGCCCGACGATCACGCCGGTCAGCAAGTGCGCCGGCGGCAGATCGACGTGCGGATCGTAAGCAGGGTTGAGCGGGACGCCGCGTCGCACACAGGAAAAAGTATTCCCGTACCGGGTATCCGACCCGTCCGCCAGTTCAGGCGGCAACACGGGCGCGCGATGGTTCAGGTTGCGGCTCGCGGCGAAGAGTGCATAGGCGCGATCGGTCAGCCCTTTGGGCAGGTTGTTCCAGACGTCGTGATGAAGCGACGTGATCACGAACTGCCGTTGATCGACTGGCGGCGCATCCCATTCCGGATCGCCCCCAAGGGTGAACCAACTGCCGACCGCAAGATCGCGCACCCCGCTCGCGCCGTCGTAAATCTCCGCCTCGAATTCATGCGCGAGCATCCGGGCGCGGGTCAGGCGATCGTGATCGCCCCAGGAATCGCCGACGTGCGGAATATCGATGACCGTATCCGTCAACAACCGGGCGAGATCGTTGCCCGCCTCGCCCTGATCCGCGTTCGTCGGCACGTCCGACGCATCCGTCCGGGCTTTCTTGTAGTCCCAGGAAGGCCGATCGGTCTTGCCCGGAATCAGGCGTTGGTGCAGCGCGAACAACGTGATGGTGTCGCGCTCTTCCGCGCCTGCATCGCGCGGATGCAGGCGCACCGTGCCAGCCGACGCCTGCGACAAACGCATCGGGTCGTCGCAGAACACCAGGGTATGCACCGGCGTCTCATCGACAGCGCCGCGTTCGCCCCTCTCCTGACCCGCCTTCACGAATACCGTGATACCTTCGCGCCGCAGCAGGCGACGCACGAAATGCGCATCCGACTCATTGACCTGACGGGTGATTTCCCGAGCGGGATAGCGGCTCTCGTCGAGCCTCGACAGATCGAATTCGCACGTCTGCGTCAACACCAGGCTGTATCGCCGCCATTCGTCCAACATCACCCGCAGGATCTCGATAATGGACTGCGAGCGGAACACGCGTGAATTGATGCGCTTTTCCATCAACGACAGCGCGTCGCTGACGGTCAGCTGGTACACCGTCAGCTCGCCATCCGATGCGCCGATCTGGACGTGGGTGACGATTGCATCGATGGTGTGCAGCCGGCCTCGATCCGTGACGATCCGCACTGAAACAGGCAAGCCCATGAGGCGTTTGGGCGGCAGATCGTGGCGAGCCGACACACAGGTCAAATGTCCGTGAATACCGGTCATCAGCCCTTCGTGCAGATCAGCGTGTTGAAGGGCCAGAAATTGCCCGACCGAGCGTTGCGCCTTCCCGAAATCCAACGCGACGGGCCGATTGTTCCAATCGAGCGCCCCGGACGCAATTGTCCTCACTGTATTGGCTAAGCTCACAAGCGGCCTCTCTCGGATCTCGTGTCGATGAGGCAATTCACCCGTGAGATTCAACTGAGAGGGTTGCTCACCTTGAAGCGTCGCAGCATATCAAGGTGAACTATGAATATATATATTCCATGAAGACGTCGATATCCGATCGAGCCCGCTCACGACGTCGAAAAAATACGATCTCGAACTGCATGCCATGCCTGAGCCGATAA
The DNA here is from genome assembly GCF_058803765.1 of Burkholderia sp. GW821-FHT14F03. Lineage (NCBI taxonomy): Bacteria > Pseudomonadati > Pseudomonadota > Betaproteobacteria > Burkholderiales > Burkholderiaceae > Burkholderia > Burkholderia sp. GW821-FHT14F03. The sequence continues at coordinate 70,744 of NZ_JBXAPG010000002.1, read as the reverse complement.
GCATGCGACCAACGTGTCGCGGGTTATATTTTTAATCGTTGTCGGCCATTCTCCGCCCAGCTTGATGCGGACCGTACATACGATCTCGAATCGAACGTACCGGTTCGCCGACGGTTTGAAGCAGCCAGCCGGCAGCATTGCTTTTATGCTTGGCGTGAACCCGCTGCACAACCGCCAAAACCGACGACATAAACGTCAACGATGGTTGCAGTCAGATCGTTGGACCTCCTCGCCCCATTCCCATCACGCGCACGCAGTCAGGATCGGAAATATCTGCGCGCGCCCCGGACGCCGAGGCGATCCCGCGCGTGAAGCCGCTGTTCGGACAGGATTGGTTGGGAGGCACAGCGGCCGGAACCGGGGCGAAGCGACGCCGACGCGGCGACCCTGCGCGCCGCCGCGCCGCGAGCCGTCCCCCCGCCCGCGGCGCGCCGCATCACTTGAGCCCGAAGTCGACGCGCGTCGTCGCCCCCTTGTCCTCGATGCCCTTCGCATCGAGCTTCGGCGCGACCACGAACACGCGGCTCGAATCGACCTTGCCGTCGAGGTACTGCTGGACCGACTGCGCGCGGCGCTGCGCGAGCGAGCGCAGCGCCGCATCGTCCACCGGCGCATGCGCGGCGATCGCCTGCTTCATGTCCGCATCCGGCAGCGTCTTCTGCAAGCCGATCAGGTTGCGCGGCTTCTTGAAGTCGGCATCCTTGTACGCCTTCGTCAGGTACGTGTGGTACTCCTCGGGCGTTACCTTGATCGTCATCGGATCGATGCTCTCGCCCTGGCCCACCACGTCCTTGAGCTTCTGCTGCCGCACGAGCCGGTCGACATACGCGTCGCGCAGCCCCGGCAGATCCTTGTCCGGATCCACGCGGCCGATCAGGTCGAGCCGGATCGACTGCTTGTCGGCGAGCATCTTCACGATCGTGTCGAGCTTCTTCTGCGACGCGTCGCTCAACTCCGCCGAGCCCGGCGCGAATTCGACGTAGCCCAGTTCCTCGCCGCCGCCGCCGAACGCATTCGCGAGCAGCGTGAACGGCGACGTCACCGCCTTCTGCAGCAGGTTCAGCACCGCATGCCAGATCAACCCGCCGATACTGAACTCCGGATTCGACAGCGAGCCCGACACCGGAATGTTCACGTCGATCTCGCCGCGCGAATTCTTCAGCAACGCGATCGCGAGCCGCACCGGCAGCTTGGTCGCGGTGTCGTTGTCGACGTGGTCGCCGAACGTCAGCTGGTCGATGAAGATGTGGTTGTTCGCGCCCAGCTGATCGTTGTCGAGCTTGTAATGCAGGTCGACGTTCAGCTTGCCCTTCGTGATCGGATAGCCCGCGTACTTCGCCGAGTACGGCGTCAGGTTGGTCAGCTCGATGTCGTGCGCGGACGCCGTGAGGTCGAGCGCCGGTTTCGCGATCAGCGGATTGACCGAGCCCTTGATCGTGATCGGGCCGTTCGCCGCGAGCTTCGCGTTGACGTCCACCGGCGCGGCCGTGGTCGACTCGGTGCCGAACGCGCCCACCGTCCCCTGGATCGATACGAGGTCGGCTGTGTAGTTCGGCTTGATGAAGTTGTCGGTATAGCTCACGCGGCCGTTCTGCAGCACCAGCTGGCCGAACCGCAGATGCACCGGATGCTGCGGCGCCTCGGGCGCCTTCACCACGGTCGGCGCGGGCGCCGATGCGGCCGACGCGGGCGCCGCCGCAGGCGCGGCCTGCGCCTCCGAGGCCGGCTGCGGCGTCAGCGGCACCGGCTCCTTGCCGCTCGCGTCGCGCGTGAGCGACTGCGCGGGGCCGCTCTCCTTCGCCACCACGTCCTTCAGGTTCAAACGCCCCTGCGCATCGAGCAGCACGCGCCCGTAGAAGTTGGCGAACGTCACGCGCGCCGCATCCACGTCGGTCCCGCGCGCGCTGTCGTAGTTCGCCTTCAGGTTCGACAGCGCGAGCGAACGCCAGCCCGCGAAGCGGTCCGAGGTGGCCTTGTCGAGCAGCCGCACGTCGACGAGCGCCATGTCGCCGCGATACGAGGCCTTCATCGCATCCTTGGCCTGCGTGAATGCCAGATTCCCGTTCGCATTGAGCAGCGCGCTGGCGATCGTCGCGTTCAGCATGCTGCCGAAGTACGGCTCGAACGCCGCCGCGTCGAGGCGATCGCCGTTCAGCTTGAGGCCGAGCTTGAGCGGCGAGGCCGTCACGTCGCCCGACACGCTCAGCGATCCCTTGCGGTTCAGCGTCGTCTTCAACGCGATAGGCAGCGGCTTCGACAGATCGTCGCTGATCTGCTGCACCTTCAATTGCAGCGGCGCGAGCGCGATGCGCACCGGGCGCGGCGTGGAATTGTCGGTGAAGTTCGCCTTCGCGTCGTTCAGGTTCAGCGCGTCGATCCGGTAGTGCCACGACGGCGCGGCCTGCTGCGCCTTGCCCGCGACCGTGCGCGCGGGCGCCCGCTCGTGCGGGCCGGCCAGTGCGGCCAGGTCGATGTCGCCGTTCTTCAGGCGCTGCACGTCGAGCGCAAGCCCGCTCGCATCGACGCTCGCGATCTCGGCCGTGCGCGCCGCCGCATCGACCTTCGTGATCTTCACGCTCGCCTGCGGCAGCGCGAGCGCCGGCGTCTTCGCGTTCGGCAGCGCGATCTTCAGCGACTTGAGATCGAGCGTGCTGTCGCTGACCTGCGCGTCGAGCGGCGTCTTGCCCCAATCGACCTTCGCGTTGATCGCGGTGCTGAGCGCGCCGTCGAGCACGCGCGCCGCCGTCACCTCGCCGAGGTACGGCTGCACGGCCGGCAGCGCCAGCGCATCGACCGTCAGCTGCGTATCGGCCTGCTTCGCCGCGACGCTGACGTTGCCCGCCGCCTTCAACGCGCCGCCGTGCGCGACCTCGGTCGACAGCGTGTAATGCGCGGGGGCGCTGCCTTGCAGCGAGAAATTCTCGAGCGTCGCCGCGAGCTGCGTGAGCGAGACGGTGGTGGCCGGGGTCGGCACGCTGTCGTCGAGGTTGATCGTGCCGCCGTTGACGGCGAAGCGCTTGATCGTCAGGTCGAGCGGCTCCGCCTTGCCCGCTTCGGCGGCGGCGGCCGACGCGCCCGAGGCGGCCGCCGCAGGCGCGGCGGGTGGGCCCGCCAGCTTCTCGACGTTCAGCACACCTTGCCGGTCGCGCGCGAGATCGATCACCGGCTGATCGATGCGGATCTCGTCGAAATGCAGCTTCTGGTGCAGCGGCTCCAGCTGCGCGGCCGCGATGTGGATCGCGTGCGCCGCGAACAACGGCTTGTCGGCCGGGTCGGTCACCTGCGCATCGTTCAGGTCGACAGTGCCCGACACGCGCACCGCCGGCGTCTCGCCCGCCATCGCGAAGTTCACGGTCAGGTCGCTCGACAGCCTGCCCGAGCGCACCACCACCGGCAGCTTGGCCGGCGCATAGGACAACAGGCGCGGCACGTCGAGCCCGTCGAACTTCACGCTCACCTCCGACTCGCGCGTCTGCGCGAACGGCTTGGTCCGGCCGTCGATCGCGATCGGGCTGCCGTCGAGCCGCGCGCGCAAGGTCGGCTGCACGAAGATGTCGGTCTTCGACGGCAGCGTCGCGAGGAACGGGATGCCGAGCGACCACTGATCAATCACGTGGCGCGCGTTCAGCAGGCGGTCGTCGAACTCGATGCGGCCGTCATGCACCTGGATGTTCGACACGGAGAAGCGCGTCGGCTTGCTGTCGGGCTTCGACGGCGTCGAGAACTTGTCGATCAGGTCGGTGAAATTGAAGCGCTGCGCGTCGTAGCGGACGATCCGGAAGCGCGGCGCGTCGAGCCGCACTTCGTTGACGATCGGCGCGCCGCGCAGGAGCGACATCCACGACGGCCGCACCACGAGCTTGCCGATGTCGACGAAATTCCCCTGCCCGCCGCGTTCGCCGACATGGACGTCGTCCGCTTCGAGATTGAGCGTGTAGGGATTGAGCGCGATGCGCCCGATCGTCGCGGGCCGGTCGAGCTGCCGGCTCAGTTGCTGCTCGGCGAGATGACGGATCAGCGGCGGCGCGGCGAAGAAGCCGAGCAGTCCGAACAGCGCGAGGAAGATCAGTATGCCGAGGCCGATGCGCTTCGTGCGCCGCGCGCGGGCGACGCCGCGGAGTGTCTGCAAGGTCGAATGAATGGTTGCTTTGTCGAGGCTTGCCATACGGAAACGTGAAGTGCCATTGGGACGACGCAGGCGCGCCGCCGGGGAAAGACGGAAAAGAAGACGTCCAGCTTTCCGAAGTATAGGCGCTGGACGTCTCGCGACGCATCCGCGCGCCGTTCAGCGCGCGCGGATGCGTTCGTATGACGAGTGGCGCGGCAAGACGTTCACTTGCGCACGACGGCGGGCGGCTGCCAGGTGCCGTCCGCCGCCTGTTTCCTCGGCGCGTAGAGCCGCAGCGCGAGCGCGAAATCGGCGCGCGGCGCGGGCAGCCAGTTCGACGCGGCGGCCCCGCCCGGCGAGGTCGCCGACACGACGATCTCGATCGAGCCGTCGCGGTTGCGGCGCAGCCGGTCGCGGTCGCCGAGCGAGCGCCGCGGGCCGCGCAGCTCGGGCAGCGCGCCGTCCGGCGTGTACGTCGTCAGGCTCCAGAAAGCGCGCGCGGGCGGCAGCGCATTCGCCGGGAAACGCACCACGTAGCGGTTCGCGCCGTTGAGCGGCTGGCCGTCGCGGTCGGTGCGGACCAGCGCGAGCGTCTCGTCGTCGCGCGTCGCCGCGCCGAAGCGGGTCGACGCGGCGTACGCGCGCAGCGCGTAGTCCTGGCCGTAGCTGCCCGCGCTGTCGCCGATCCAGTTCCAGCCGTTCGCGGCCAGCAGGTTCGACGGCGGCGCGGCCAGCCGGTCGCGCGCCTCGGCCACGCCGCCGTCCGCCGCGGCGAGGCGGTCGCCCGACCACGGCACCGGCGCGCCCGCCGTCACGCCGATGTCGGCGAGGATCTCCTGCGCGTGCGTGTCGTCGGACGCGGCCGGGTTGTCCTGCACGGCCTGCGCGAAACGCTCGAAGAAAGTCTTGGCATCGAGCGCGGCCACCTGCGCGGCGGGCGTGCCGCCGCTCGCCGCCTCGGCGGGCGCGCTGCCCGTGTGGACCGCCATCGATGCGCCGCGCGCCGCGCCGGTGTACACCGACAGCGGCACCACGCGGATCGCCCGCTGGAGCTTCTTGACCGCGGTCAGGTCGCGGCCGCCGCTCGTCTGGATGCGGATCTCCAGCCACACGTCGCGCGCAGGCACCTCGACCCGCGTCACGCCGGCCGGCAAAGCGCCCGTCCACCCCGCGCCGACGAACGCAATCGTTTGCGATCTGCTGATGCCGGAACGCGGGTTCGCGCTCGCGCCGCTCGACCAGAGCACGTTGGTCCACATGTCGAGCGCGCGGGCGTCCACGTAGCGGCCCCGGGTGTCCGGCAGCGACAGGAGCACGGGCTCCGCGCCGACCTCGAGCCAGCCGGTCGAATCGAGCGTATCGACGCCCGGCAGCGGCGGATTCGACGCGCCGGCCGGCGGCAGCGCCTGCGCGTGGCGCAGCGTGTTGACGGGCGCCTGGCCGGGCTGCGCGCCGTCGCCGCCGGTGGCGGCCTGCTTCGCGACCGACATCAGCACGAGCGGATACGCGTAGATATAGGAATCGGCCACTTCGCTGCGCATCCAGCCGGTCTTGCGCTGGATGGCCTCCGGCGTGGCCGCGCAACCGGACAGCAGCGCGGCGATGACGAGCGACGCGCACGCGCGCCGCATGTAAACGGTTTCTCGTTGAATTCTTATCATGTGATGGTGCGACAGACGCGCAGCCGGACTGCGCGGTTGAGCGGCGGCCAGCATGGCATGGTGGTCCCTCGTAGCGTAGGCGCCGGCCGGGTGAAGCAATCTTTCAGAATGGGTTGTATCGTACTATTCCCACCCGCGCGAAAACAATGCCGGCGCGGGTGAAAAACCGGATTTGCGGCGATTACATCGCAATTCGTCGTCAATCGCCACGTCAGATCCTATCTGCCGTCACAGCCCGGCGTATTGTTTCGGGAGTCATCATGTACCTGCCAGCCCACTTCGACGAGCGCCGCCCCGAGGCGCTGCGGCAACTGATCGCCGACCATCCGCTCGGCGCGCTCGTCACGCATGGGCCGGACGGCCTCGACGCCAATCACCTGCCGTTCGAGTTCGAGCCCGATGCGGCCGGGTGCGGCACGCTGCGCGCGCACGTCGCGCGGGCCAATCCGCTGTGGCGCGAGGCAACCGGGCAGCCCGAGGTGCTGGTGATCTTCCAGGGGCCGTCGGCCTACCTTTCGCCAAGCTGGTACCCGGGCAAGGCGGAAACCCACCGCTATGTGCCCACCTATCAGTACATGGTCGTGCACGCGCACGGCCGGCTCACGGTGCGCGACGACGAACGCTTCGTGCGCGGGCTGGTCGCCCGGCTCACGCGCCGGATGGAAGCCGACGAGCCCACGCCGTGGAAGATGGGCGACGCGCCCGCCGACTTCATCGAGCAGATGCTCGCGGCGATCGTCGGCATCGAAATCGAGGTGACGCGGCTGGTCGGCAAGTGGAAGCTCGGCCAGAACCGCGACGCGCGCGATCGGATCGGCGCCGCGCAGCGCATGCGCGAGCACGGCGGCGACGCGCGGACGGGCGTCGCGGACGCGATGCTGAAGGCCCGGCCGGACGATTGATCCCCTATTGGTCGAGAGGGGAATTCATCTTCGCTTGACCTTCCCATCATGGGAAGCTTAATACTTCGGTCATTGGCGCGATTGCGCTGTTTGCCAGGAAAGGCTCCATGACTGATCTCACGCTACCGACGCTGGGTGAAACGATCCGCCTCGAAGTGGAAGGCATGCGCTGCGGCGGCTGCGCCGGCAAGGTCGAGCGCGCGCTCGCGCAGGTGCCGGGCGTGACGCGCGCGACGGTCGATCTGGCCGCGCGGCAGGCGACGGTCGAGGCCGAGCCGGCGGTCGAGGCGGCGCAGCTGGTCGCCGCGCTGGCCGCGCTGGGTTATACGGCGCGCGCGCTCGAGCCGGACACCGATGTGCAGCGGGATGCGCGCGCGGTCACGCTCGACGTGGCCGGCATGACCTGCGGCGGCTGCGCGCGACGCGTCGAGCAGGCGCTGCGGCAGGTGCAGGGCGTCGCGCAGGCGCGGGTGGATCTCGATGCGCGGCGCGCGCATGCCGAACTGGCGGGCGATGTGACGGCCGAGCAGTTGATCGACGCGGTTCGGCAAGCCGGTTATCAGGCCGCGCTCGCGGAATCGACGGCCGACGCCGCGCCCAAGGCGGCGCCCGCCGCTCCGTCCGTCGTCGCGGCGGTGTCCGTGCCGTTCAACATCCAGCGTGCGAAGCCTCCTGCGCGCGCGGCCGCGGCGGTCGGAGCCACGCATGAGTTCGACATCGACGGGATGACCTGCGCGTCCTGCGCCGGACGGGTCGAAAAGGCGCTTGCTCAAGTCCCCGGGGTCGCCCGCGCCGCCGTCAATCTGGCGACCGAGCGCGCCACCGTCGAAGCCGTCGCCGACCTCGATCCGGCTGTGCTGATCAAGGCCGTCGAAACCGCCGGGTATCGTGCCTCGCTGCCCGATAACGCCCCGGCTCCGGTTGCACCCGCCACCGCCACGCACGAACTCGACATCGGCGGCATGACCTGCGCCTCTTGCGCCGGGCGGGTCGAAAAAGCCCTCGCCCAGGTTCCCGGCGTCTCGCTTGCCACCGTCAATCTGGCCACCGAGCGCGCCACCGTCGAAGCCGCGACCGACCTCGATCCGGCAGTACTGATCAAGGCCGTCGAAACCGCCGGCTACCGCGTCGCCGCGCCCGCGACGCCCCGCACGACTCCCGCCGCCCCGCAGTCCGCCGACAACCGCAAGGAAGCCGAGGCCCGCCATGAGCGCAACCGCGTGATCGCCGCGGCGCTGCTCACCGCCCCGCTCGTGCTCCCCATGCTGGCCGCGCCGCTCGGCATCGACCTGATGCTGCCCGGCTGGCTGCAGCTCGTGCTCGCGACGCTCGTCCAGTTCGGGTTCGGCGCGCGCTTCTACCGGGCCGCCTGGCATGCGCTCAAGGCGCGCGCGGGCAACATGGACCTGCTCGTCGCCCTCGGCACGAGCGCCGCCTACGGCCTGAGCCTTTGGCAACTCGCGCGCTATCCCGACAGCCACGCGCATCTGTACTTCGAGGCGTCCGCCGTGATCATCACGCTCGTGCGCTTCGGCAAATGGCTCGAAGCCCGCGCCAAGCGCCAGACCACCGACGCGATCCGCGCGCTCAACGCGCTGCGCCCCGACCGCGCGCGCGTCGTCGAACACGGCGTCGAACGCGACGTGCCGCTCGCCCAGGTGCGGGTCGGCACGCAGGTCGCGATCCGGCCCGGCGAACGGATCCCCGTCGACGGCGAGATCGTCGCGGGCGCGACCCACGTCGACGAAGCACTGATCACCGGCGAAAGCCTGCCCGTGCCGAAAGCGCCCGGCGATCGCGTCACGGCCGGCGCGATCAACGGCGAGGGCGCGCTGACCGTCGCCACCACCGCGATCGGCGCGGAAACGACGCTCGCGCGCATCATCCGGCTCGTCGAATCGGCACAGGCGAACAAGGCACCGATCCAGCGGCTCGTCGACCGGGTCAGCGCGGTGTTCGTGCCGGTCATCCTCGTGATTGCGCTCGCCACGCTGTTCGGCTGGCTGCTCGCCGGGGCCGGCGCGGAAACCGCGATCCTCAACGCCGTCGCCGTGCTCGTGATCGCCTGCCCCTGCGCGCTCGGCCTCGCCACGCCGGCCGCGATCATGGCGGGCACCGGCGTCGCCGCGCGGCGCGGCGTGCTGATCAAGGACGCCCAGGCGCTCGAACTCGCGCAGCGCATTCGCATCGTCGCATTCGACAAGACCGGCACGCTGACTCAAGGCCGGCCGACCGTCGCGGCCTTCGAGCCGATCGGCATCGCGCGCGGCGACGCACTCGCGCTCGCGGCCGCCGTGCAGCGCCGTAGTGAGCACCCGCTCGCCCGCGCGGTCGTCGCGGCCGCCGACGCGGACCCCGCTGCCCGCCAGTCGGTCCACGCCGCCGCGCCGACCGGCGACGCCCGGGCCGTGGCCGGCCGCGGCGTCGAGGCGGAGGTCGCCGGGATGCGGCTCGCGCTCGGCAGCGGGCCGTGGCTGCGCGAACTCGGCATCGTCGCGCCGCCCGACGCGGTGCGACGCGCGGCCGAGCTGGAAGCGGCGGGCCATACGGTGTCGTGGCTGATGCGCCTCGACGCGCCCGCCGCCGCGCTCGCCCTGATCGGCTTCGGCGACACGCTGAAACCCGGCGCGCGCGCGGCACTCGACCGGCTCAGCGCGCGCGGCGTGCGCTGCGCGCTCGTGACCGGGGACAACGCCGGCAGTGCGGCCGCCGTCGCGACCGCGCTCGGCATCGACGAGGTCCACGCGCAGGTGCTGCCCGACGACAAGGCCCGCGTGGTCGCTGCGCTGAAGCACAGCCCCGCCGACATCGTCGCGATGGTCGGCGACGGCATCAACGATGCGCCCGCCCTCGCCGCCGCCGATATCGGCATCGCGATGGCGACGGGTTCGGACGTCGCGATGCACACGGCCGGCATCACGCTGATGCGCGGCGATCCGGCGCTGGTCGCCGACGCGATCGACATCTCGCGCCGCACCTACCGCAAGATCCAGCAGAACCTGTTCTGGGCGTTCGTCTACAACCTGGTGGGCGTGCCGCTCGCGGCCTTCGGCCTGCTGAACCCGGTGATCGCGGGCGCGGCGATGGCGTTCTCGAGCGTCAGCGTCGTCACCAACGCGCTGCTGCTGCGCGCCTGGCGCGGCGACGCCGCCCGCCCGCGCCACTGAGCCCGCAGCCGGGAACCGCGTCGCGCGCGGCAGGCAAGCGGCCCGCCCGGCAAATGCCGGGCGGGCCGTCGTCGTATTTGAAGAAAGCGGAGGGCGCGCCGCCGCGCGAGGATCAGGGCGGCGCGACGGGCTTCACGAGCGTGATGGTGATGTCCGCGTAGCCGAGGCCGCGATACAAGGCCAGCGCCGCCGCGTTGTGCCGGAACACCGACAGGCCCAGCTGGGTCACGCCGAGCCGGCGCGCCTCCTCCTCGACCTCGAGCAGCACACGCGTCGCGACACCTTCGCGGCGGTGCGCGGCATCGACTTCCAGATCGTGAATGAACAGCGAACGATGGGGGCCTTCCGTGACCACCGCGTACCACAGGCTGGCCAGCGGCTCGGCCTCGGCCTCGCCCTCGGCCGAGGCCCGCACGGTCAGCAGCACCTGGTCGTCGGACAGGAGCCCGTCGGGCAACAGCAGTTCGAGGCAGGCCGCCGCGCGCGCCTCGGCATCAGCGGGCAGCGCCTGGCCGGATTCGACCAGATCCCGCGCATAGCCGGACACCGCGCGCCGGCGGTACTGGCGGAATTCCTCTTGAGTCATCGGTCGCATCTGCAGCATGTCGCACCTGTGCGCGAAGCGGAGACACTACCGAGTGTAGCGGGCGGAAACGGACGGGGCGACGCGAATGCGCGCCCGCGATGCAATGCGCCGGCGCGTCGGCCGGGGCGGACGATCAGTGGCGCGGCAGGCCGACGGGCACGATGTGCGACTGGCGCACGCGCTCGGCCTCGGCGTGGCGGGCGGCGTACGAGTAATCGGCGTCGAGCGGCAAGTGCGGCGACGCAAAGAGATCGTCGATCTTTTGAAGCAGAGCGAGGATGAAGCTCATGTGCGACTCCTGTCAGATAAGGACTAGGGTTTTCCCCAGGAATGAATTCTAAGGGTTTTCCCTGAATCTGACTAGTGCACTGCAGCAATCGGCCGCAGGGGGCCTGCATGCGCCCCCTGCCCGCGTCAGCGGGAACGCGGATGGCGGGCGGGCTTCGGAGCCGGCCGGGCCGCCACGGACAAGCGATTGGTCAGCCGTTCGACCTGCGCGCCCTGCTCGTCCTGGCGCTGGGCCAGCGTGATCAGGTTCGCCTGCTGGGTTTCCTGCGCAGCCGCCAGCCGGTCGATGCGTTGCTGCAACGCAACAGTCTCATGCTTCAGGCCGGAGACCGTCATCGTCTGCGCAACCAGCGCACCGACGCCCACCACCACGATCACCGCGAGCGCGAGCAGCAGCCGGTTCACGCGCCGCATCTCCGCGCCCGCCGCACGCCGCAGCTCGACGGTCTCGATCTGCAAGGCCCGGATCCGGTCCGCCAGCGGCCGCAGGTGCGCGTCGAGATCGACGGCGGGCGGTTGAGGCGCTGGCGCCTCGTCGGTTGCGGCGGACGAGGCAGCGGAGGCCGCCGGGGCCACCAGGATCGTCGCGGCGGAGGGAACCGGCGTGTCGGCCGGCGCGGACGACGCCGTTGCCGCGAGCGCCGCGGCGGGTGCGGGTGCGGGTGCGGCCGATGCGACAGGCGCTGCTGCCGCTGCCGGGGCCGCTGCCGGGGCCAACCCGACCGCCGGTTCGGCATGAGCGACCGTGGGCTCCGCCGCCGGACGGGACGCCCGGCGCTTCGGCGCAGCCACGGCCGCCGCGCCTTCCGGGGCGTTGGCAGGGTCGGCGCGGCGCGGCGTCGTTCGGCGGGACGTGGATCGCGCGGGAGCGGGCGGCGGTGCGACGGCCGGCGACGAAGCCGCGTCGACCGGCAGGACCGCCTCCGCCACCACTTCGCCCCGCGCCGCCTCGTCCCGGCCCGGTGCGTCGGCCGACGCACCGGCCGTCGACGCGCCCGACGACGGCGCATCGGCGCCCATCGTCAAATCCACCTCCGGCGCCTTGTCCGGCTCAGCCGCCGCAACGGGCGCCGGCGGCTCGAAGCCCGTGAGCTTGCCCTGCCGGCCGTCGTCAATCGCGACAGCCGGGCCTTCGTCGGCCTCATGCGTGACGGCCGCCGGGCCGGCGGCCGTGTGCGCCTCGTCAACCGGCATCCCGAACAGGTCGAGCGTGCGCGCGTCGCGCCCCGCCTCGCCGCCGGCGGGCCGGGTCGTCGTGCGCGCCGGCGCGGCGCTGTCGGCCGCCGCGGCGCGCGAGCGCCTCGGCGCGCGGGTCGAACGAGGGGAACGGGGACGGGAAAGGGAGACGGAATCGGTCATCGGCTGCTGCGGCGCGGCGAACGCGCCGGACAAAGGCTGTGCTCAATCACGAGAAGCGGCCATTGTCTCATGCCGAACGCCGAACGCCGGACACCGCATGTCACTCGTCAGGCAACGTGCTCTGCCGATCCTGGAAACCCTTCACGCCCGGCAACTGCCGGACCTTCGCGCAAATGGCCTCGTATTCCTGCGTCGAGACGCGCGCCAGCGCGATCGTCACCTCGTCGCAGTCGGGCGAATCCTCGCTCTGCTGGACGACGAACTGCTTGACCCGCGCGCTGTCGACGCCGAGCGCCGTGTGCAGCGTATGGAAGGTCAGCGTGCCGCGCTCCACCAGCAGCGACATCTGGCGACGCTGGCGCACCGTGATGTAGCGGCGTTCGAGCGGCTTGATACCGGCCAGGATGATCAGCATGATGATCGTCGCGGCGATCGCCGCCGTGTACAGTCCGCCCCCCACCGCGAGCCCGACCGCCGCCACCGACCACAGGCTCGCCGCCGTCGTCAGCCCGCGGATGATCTCGCCGCGCAGCAGGATCGAGCCCGCGCCAAGAAAGCCGATCCCGGACACGACCTGCGCGGCCATCCGCGACGGATCGAGATCGACGTGCGCCTGCCCGAGGACGTCGGCGAAGCCGAAGGCCGACACGATCATGATCAGCGCCGAACCGACGCAGACCAGCATGTGGGTGCGCAGGCCGGCTGCCCACGACAACCGCTCCCGCTCGATACCGATCACGCTGCCGAGCGCCGCCGCGAGCACGAGCCTCATCACGAGTTCCACATTGTTCAGCATCCGCTTTCTCCTTTTTTGCGCGCGGGCCCGCCCGGGCATCCGCCGGGTGCTTTATCCTTGCGATCGGCGCACCCCGCGCCGGGCCGAGTCTTCACCGTTCATCGTACTGTTCGCCGCCGCCATGTCCGTTCCAGCTTCCGCCTCCGCCCAAGCCGCCCGGCTGCGCGAGCATTTCTCCCGCGTCGTCCTGCCTCTGTGGCGCGGTCCGGGGTTCGACCGCGCGCTGGGCCTGCCGTTCGAGGCGGTCGCGCCGGATACGCTCGCGCCGCTGCCCGCGACCCGCTACCGCGCGATGGCCTGTGCTCGCCAGCTGTTCGTGTTCTCCCAGGCGGGCGACGCCGATCACGCGCACGCGCTGTTCGACGCATTGTGCCGTCACTTCCGCGATCCCCGCCACGGCGGCTGGTTCTACAGCGTCGACGCCCACGGCGCACCGCTCGACCGCACCAAGGATCTGTATACCCATGCGTTCATCGTGTTCGCATGCGCGGAATATTTCGCCGCGTTCGGCAACCGGGACGCCCGGGACATCGCGGACCACACCGCCGCGCTGATCGAAACGCGTTTCGCGCGCCAGCCCGGCGACGCGCTGCTCGACGCGGCGCGCGACGAGGCTTTCGCGCAGACGGCCGCCGGTCCGCTGCAGAACCCGCTGATGCACCTGACCGAGGGCTGGCTCGCGGCCGGCCGCGCGTTCGCGGATGCCGCCTACGACAGCGCGCTGCTGCGCACGGCGCAGGCCGTCGAGCGCCGCTTCGTCGATCCGGCCACGGGCTGCGTCGCCGAGCTGCCGCGCGGCAGCGCCGGCAATCGCTTCGAGCCCGGCCATCAGTTCGAGTGGTTCTATCTGGTCGGCGCCGCCGGCGCGCGGCTCGCGGCCACCGGCCTGCCGGACGCGCTCGCGCGCGCCTATGCGTTCGCCGAACGGCATGGCGTCGACCCGCAGACGGGCGGCGTGTGCGCGGCCATCGACGAACAGGGCGCCTGCCTCGACAGCACCCAGCGCATCTGGGCGCAGACGGAATACCTGCGCGCGCTCGCGACCCACGGCGGCGCGGACGACGCGCTCGCCCGGCAGATCGGACGTTTCGAGGCGCGCTTCCTGAACGCGGGCGGCTGGTACGAGTGCAAGACCGCGTCGGGCGAGGTGTCGCGCGCGGACATGCCGTCGACCACCCCGTATCACCTCGCAACCGCCTACGCGGCGTTGCCGGCGAGCGCGTGAGGCACGCCGCGCCGCCTGCGCGGACCGCCGGCGGCGTGAGGCGGACGTTTCTTCGATTGTTTCCCCGCGACCGCTTACGCGACGCTGCCTGCGAGCGCGTGAGGCGTGCGGCGCGCCGCCTGCGCGGACTGCCGGAACCGTGAGGCGGATGTTTCTTCGATTGTTTCCCCCGCGACCGCTTACGCGACGCTGCCTGCGAGCGCGTTAGGCGTGCGGCGCGCCGCCTGCGCGGACTGCCGGCGGCGTGAGGCGTCAGTTTTTCTCCGGTTTCCGGCAGCGCAACCGATTGAGGCATGCCTCGGAACGCGGAGGACCAAGCCGGCATGGACGGGCTTTCGCTCGTTTCGACGGAGCCGAGGTATTCCTCGACAGTCGCACGCGCATGGCCGAGCGGCGCGACATGCTCCCCGCCCCCGGCCTCGCATCACTTCAATTCAACCGCCCCGCAGGCGTCCTACACCCGCGTCACGCCGCCCAGCGCCCAGGCTCAGGCCGGCTCAAACACACCATGGGCCTCCGCCTTCACCGCGTGGCCGTGGCCGGCCGCCGCGCCACGCCGGTCGCCCAACTCGAACACCGCGACCGAGCGCAGCAGCTGCTGGGTCTGGTCGTTCAGCGACGAAGCCGCCGCCGCGACCTGCTCGACGAGCGCCGCATTCTGCTGGGTCAACTGGTCCATCTGCGTGACCGCCTGGTTGACCTGTTCGATCCCCGCGCTCTGCTCGACCGACGCGGCGGTGATCTCCGCCATCGTCTGCGCGACCCGCGAAATCGACGTCGACACGCTGCGCATCGCCGCGCCGGCCCGCTCGACCAATTCCGAGCCGCCGTCGATCTGCGCCACCGATTCCTCGATCAGCGCCTTGATCTCCTTCGCCGACTGCGCGCTGCGCTGCGCGAGCGAACGCACCTCGCCCGCCACCACCGCGAAGCCCCTGCCCTGCTCACCCGCGCGCGCCGCCTCGACCGCCGCGTTCAGCGCCAGGATGTTGGTCTGGAATGCGATGCCGTCGATCACCGAGATGATTTCCGCGATCCGGCCCGAGCTTTGCGCGATGCCGCGCATCTTGTCGATCACGCTGTCGACCACCCCGCTGCCGTGGCTCGTCACGCCCAGCGCCTCGTCCGCGAGCGTGCTCGCGGCGCGCGCGCTGTCGGTGTTCTGGCGCACGGTCGCGGTCAGTTGCTCCATGCTCGCCGCCGTTTCCTCGAGCGAGGCCGCCTGGCTGCCGGTACGCCCCGACAGGTCCGCGTTGCCGCTCGCGATCTCGCCCGCGCCCAGGTGGATCGCGTCCGACGCCTGACGCACGATGCCGACGGTCTGCGCGAGGCTCGCCTGCATCGTCGCGAGGCCGCGCAGCAGGTGATCGATCTCGAACACGCCGCGCGGCGTCACGCGCGCGTCGAGACGCCCCTCCGCGATTTCCTCGAAATGACGTCCCACCTCCGCCAGCGGCTCGACCACCGCGCGGCGCGCGGCCGCGTAGATCGCCGCGCTGCTCGCGAGCATCGCGAGCAGCAGCACGATCGCGACCCCGCGGAACCACGCGCTCGCGGTGTCGATCGTGTCGAACGCGTCGCGGCTCGCATGCCCGCTGAAATCGACGAAGTTGCGCAACTCGGCGAGATACGCGTCCTGGATCGACTGGGTGGGCTGGTCCAGGAACGCCTGGATGTTGTCGGCCTGGAGGAACTGCACCAGTTCCGCGAGCGCGTCGTGCAGCTTCCTGTAACGCTCGGCGAGCGCGGCCGTGCGTGCGCGATTCTCGTCGCCGATCGAGGGCGCGTTCGCAAGCGCCGCGAACGCCTTGTCGGCGAGCGCCAGCTGCTCGGCGGCGTGCTGGATGATGTCGGTCGGCTTCGGGCCGCCGCGCACCATCCGCGTGCCGGCCCGCGACAGGTTGATGCGGGCGTCGAGCAGACGCTGGGTGGCCTCGTTGACGACGCCCGACTGCACGAGCGCCACGGTCGACAGATCGTCGATGCCGTGGCGCGTGGTCGAGAGCGACCAGAAGCCGAGCCCCTCGACTGCGAGCTGGAACAGGCAGAAGACGGTCAAAACGGCGAGCAGACTCGACGCGAGCTTGATTTTGCTGAACATGCGTTTCCTGGGGAGAGCAAATAGAGAAGTGACGCTCAGGGCGTTAGCGGCATTTCGCCCGTGGACTTGAGATATCAGTCCGGAAATCTCATTTGGACCGCGTCGGCCGCAACAATCATGTATGCATCACATCATTTGTCGCAAAACCCGCAACGAATTAGCTTGCGCATCGAGCGCCCCCTTCCTAGAGTGAAGCGCAAGCGGGCTGCATCGGGCCGCCCGCCGCCCTCCAAGGAACGTCGATGACCGACATCGTGGATCACGCGCGCGGCGCGCTCCGGGCCCAGCCGTTCAGCATGCTGCTCGGCACCGAACTCGTGTACATCGGAGGGGACGAGGCGTCGCTGTGCCTGCCGATCCGCGACGAGCTGAGGCAGCAGCACGGCTTCGTGCACGGCGGCGTGATCGGCTATCTGGTCGACAACGCGCTGACCTTCGCCGGCGCGCTCGCGCTCGGGCCGCGCGTCGTGACGGGCGAATACAAGCTCAACTACCTGCGGCCGGCCGTGAGCGGCACGCTCCTCGCGCGGGCGCGGCTGCTGTACGGCGGCCGTTATCAGGCAACCTGCCAGTGCCACGTGTTCGTGATAGACGACACGCACGAACGGCTCGTCGCGGTCGCGCAAGGCACCATCAACAAGATCGGCGACGGCAAGGCGGTCGATGGGGTGGATGAGCGGGCCTGAAGCACGCGAAACCGCGCCGGTCATGGCCCGGGTGTGCTGTCCGGCGCGAAGCGCGGCGCGTGATGGAGGCGGATGGCGCGGTTCCTGAGGCCGGACCGCCATCCGCCGGGCGCGCCGGCCTCCCTGCCGGTTCTGCCGCCTGTCTCCTCGCCTGTCTCCTCGCCAGCCCTCCCGCCAGCCCCGACGCCTCATCCCACCCCGCTAGGCATCCCCTTCGCGCAGCGGCAGGAAGCGCGGCGCGACACGCACGTCCAGCATCCCATCCCCGCGTTCCCGATAGATCGCCCGCGCGACGTTGTGCGGGTGGCCGGCGGCATCGGCCACGCTCAGCACCGGCGCGAAACATGCGTCGCTGCCCTCCAGCCGCGCGCGCCAGTGCGCGGCCGGCGCGGTCGCGAACAGCGCGGCGAAGCGCGTCTTCAACGCGGGCCACGCGTCGCGCGCGTACTGCGCAGCCGGATCGACGTCCGCGAGCCCGAGCCGGTCGAGCAGGACTGCATAAAACGCCGGCTCCAGCGCGCCGACCGTGATCTGCTCGCCGTCCGCGCAGCGGTAGACCGCGTAGAACGGCGCGTCGAGGAACAGCCCCGGGCCGGGCGTATCGAGCTGGCCCCGGGCGCGCGCCCACAGCGCGAGCGTGCCGAGCATCGCCGTGATGTCGACGATCGCGCCGTCGACCACGCGCCCCGGGCCGCCCGCCCGCACGTCGAGCAGCGCGCTGACGATCCCGAACGCGAGCCCGAGCGCGCCGCCCGCGTCGCCGACGACGGTCGGTGGAATCATCGGCGCCGCGCCGCGTGACGCGGACAGCGACAACAGGCCCGTGAGCGCGACGTAGTTGAGATCGTGGCCCGCGCAATGCGCGAGCGGCCCGTGCTGGCCCCAGCCCGTCATACGCGCGTAGACGAGGCGCGGATTGAGCGCGCCGCACGCGTCGGGGCCGAGGCCCAGCCGTTCCATCGCGCCGGGCCGCAGGCCCTCGATCAGCGCATCGGCGGCCGCCGCGCGCGCGAGCGCCGCGTCGCGGGCGGCGGGCGTCTTCAGGTCGAGTTCGATGACGGTCTTGCCGTCGCGCAGCGGATCGTCGTCGCGACCGCGCAGCACCTCGGGCGCGCTCGCGCGCGCGGCGGGGCGGGCGATCAGGGTGACCTGCGCGCCCATGCCGGCCAGGATCCGGCCGGCCAGCGGCGCGGGGCCGAGCCCTTCGAATTCGACGACGGTCACGCCGGCCAGCGGGGCATGCAGCGGCATATCGGCCTCCTCCTCGTTGCACGGCGCGGCGGTCGGGCGGTCGGGCGGTCCGGCTGACGCCGGGAAGCCGCGCGCACCGGATCGATGATACGGCGCGCGCGCCATGAGGTGACGATAGGTTTCGATACGACAGTCGGCCCCGCTGTCTTCAGGCCAACAACATGCCGGTTTCGTAGTCCAGCCGGTAGTGGGTCTCGTTGAAGTCGACGACCGCGACATGGTCGGGTTGCAAGCTGCAAACGCCAGTGAATATGTCGGCGCCGGACGTCGTCCACATCACCTCACCCTGCAGTGACAGGCGTGCGATTTCCAATTCCCCATGCGAGATGAGCACGGCACGCGTGCCGTCCCAGAGAATGCCGAAACAGGTCGCGACGTCGACCTGAGTAGCCCAGACCAGGCGATGCGGCAGACTCAGGGACAGGCAGGCGATATGATCGCCCACGGCCAGATACAACCGATCGTCGATCGCGACGGCCGAACGCGCGTGTACGGCGGAGCATCCTCCCCCCGCGCCCACGATCATCGCGCCCCGCCCATCCAACACCACGGCATGCGCGGAAGTCGGGTGGCCCGCCAACAGACGTACCTCGATCGGATAGGTGCGCGCGTTATCGGCCGAGCCGAACGAATAGGCCGGCTCATTCATGATTTGAACCAGGCCGAATGAAGTTGGTATTTGCATCCTTGTGCTCGATTCGAATGTCAGACAATGGACCCGGCCGACATCGCCGCCGCCCCCTCCTGCGGAGGCCATGTCGCCGCCATGCCGTTCTGCGCGACGATCACCCATCTCGTGAAGCCACGATCGCAGCCATGGATATGGCTCTTCCCGATATGCTCGCGGATAAGCGCGAGCGCAGCTTCCCGAGACGGATAATCGCCGATCTTCCGTTGCACGTGGATCAAGAAAGTGGAAGTGCCGAGCGTCAACGGCATCGCGCCGGGCAAGGACTCGCCCGGGTGCCCGCTGGAGAATAAATTAATCCACTCGCACCTGACCGGGTCGACGTCGGATTCGTGCGCGAGAAACAAGGAATGGACGCGCCGGGATTCATCGCACACCTCGGTGAATGGACGTTACGAGGGATTGCCGTCCACCGACTGATTATCCACCCGGGCATGCGCAAACGAAGGGCGCCGCGAAACAGTTGACCCACGCCGCTTCGACGCGGCGCACGCCATCGCTACAGCACGCCATCGATGCCACTGTTCGCGCAGCAAACCATCATGACGCGTATCGCAACCACTCGATACCTCAAGAGAACCTGAGCCATGAATCCGGACATCGCTCCGGCATGCTTCATCGCAACCCGCACAAACACGATTCAGCCATCGAGACGGGACCGGCCCCAAGCCCGTGATTCTCCGCACTCAACTTTTCTCGTTCTCAGCCGACAACACACCAACAAGCCCTGGAAACAATCATTCCAGCATCAGCCCAAAAAAACACTCCACCCGACACCCTCTATCAAAAACACAAAACCTTCAACCCATCGAACGACACCACAAATTACATGCTAAACAAAATCACACCGGACCTTATAGACCGATTCCACAAGGAGCATGACGCAAGTGGCGGCAACCTAATCAATGAGAAAATTTCAAGGCTATTCAAGCACTTTCCCGACAACACCTGTCGCAACGATGTAAAAATCAAAGTCTCCGTCATCAACACCATATACAACACATCGATCCAGTACATCGACCCCGTTGTAGAAAAAATAAACGAGGTATTTTCAAATGAAAATTACAAGAACACGATAAAGAAAAATCCAGAAAATATCGTCGACCTGATTGCAACGGCGCATTGGGTCAACAACACATCGGAGCGCAGCCATCAGCGCAAAAATCTCTCCTTTGCGTCGAAGTACATGCACTTTCAGAGCAACAAAGAAGCGCCCATCTACGACAGCTACGTCTGGATGCTGATAACAGCCTATCTGCGAAAGAATCACAAAACCCTATCCATCGGAAATCCAGGAAAATATTCCGACTTTCACGATCGATACACTATTTTCAAGCATGAATTCGACCTCTCGGAATACTCCAACTACGAAATCGACAAATTCCTCTGGCAATATGGAAGACATCTGATCAAGAAAATTACCGGCACCCAGAAAATCGGGACCGTAAAAGCAAGGCAGGAACTGCGCAGAAAGCTCTTCTCCACGTGAAGCCCTCTTCTTCGTCGCATCGGCCTTCGTTGAATTCGAGTGCCGATGCGTCGAGTGCCGAGGATAGCAATCGTATCCATCGACGGTCGGCTTACCCGCCCGACCCAGAGGCCGCTCGTCAGGCAGGTGAGCGAGTGGTCCGGCAAAGCCGGACAGGGCCCACCTAATCGAAGATACGAAGCGCGTCTTTCATTGACACGGGAAAAGTCACGACAAACATGGTCGCTCCACCGAGGGGCGAGGTCTCGCCGTCAGCAGTCAGCCACCTGTACCCCATCAAACCACCTCCCCCGGCACCCGCACCCACCCTTCCATCAGCACCCGCGCGCTGCGGCTCATGATCGCCTTCCTCACGACCCACTCCCCGTCCGCGCGCACCGCCTCCGCCCCCACCCGCAGCGTCCCCGACGGATGCCCGAAGCGCACCGCCTGCCGCTCACCGCCGCCCGCCGCGAGATTGACGAGCGTGCCCGGAATCGCCGCCGCCGTGCCGATCGCCACCGCCGCCGTTCCCATCATCGCGTGATGGAGCTTGCCCATCGACAACGCCCGCACCAGCAGATCCACATCCTCCCCCGCCACCGTCTTGCCGCTCGACGCGACATACGCCGCCGGCGGCGCGACGAACGCGACCTTCGGCGTATGCTGCCGCGTCGCGATTTCATCGAGCGATTTGATCAGCCCCATCCGCAGCGCCCCATGCGCGCGAATCGTCTCGAACCGGGCAAGCGCGGCCGGATCGCCGTTGATCGCGTCCTGCAGCTCGGCCCCGGTGTACCCGATCGCCGCCGCCTCGACGAAGATCGTCGGAATGCCCGCATTGATCATCGTCGCCTTCAGCGTGCCCACGCCGGGCACCTCCAGATCGTCGACGACCTGCCCGGTCGGGAACATCGCGCCGCCCGCGCCGTCTTCATCGGCCGCCGGGTCCATGAATTCCAGCTGCACCTCGGCCGCCGGAAACGTCACGCCGTCCAGCTCGAAATCGCCGGTCTCCTGCACCGCGCCGTTCGTGATCGGCACGTGCGCGACGATCGTCCTGCCGATGTTCGCCTGCCAGATCCGCACCACCGCGACGCCGTTCTCCGGCACCCGACTCGCATCCACCAGCCCGCCGCCGATCGCGAACGGCCCGACCGCCGCCGACAGGTTCCCGCAGTTGCCGCTCCAGTCCACGAACGCGCGATCGATCGACACCTGCCCGAACAGATAATCGACGTCGTGATCGGCGCGGCTGCTCTTCGCGACGATCACCGTCTTGCTCGTGCTAGAGGTCGCGCCGCCCATCCCGTCGATCTGCTTGCCGTACGGATCCGGGCTGCCGATCACGCGCAGCAGCAGCGCGTCGCGCGTCGCGCCCGGCACGCGCGCCGGCTCCGGCAAATCCTGCAGGCGGAAGAACACGCCCTTGCTGGTGCCGCCGCGCAGATAGGTCGCGGGAATCTTGATCTGAGCTACGTGAGTCATCTGTTCGTGTCCTGTAAGTGACGAAGGGCGGCGCGTCACCGCGCCGCCCGCTGCCGACGGCCGCCGCCGTCAGGCCGCCTTCGAGGCGGCGAGGAAGTCCTGCGCGAAGCGTTGCAGCACGCCGCCCGCGTCATAGATCGACACCTCTTCCGCGGTATCGAGCCGGCACGTGGCCGGCACCTCGACCTGCTCGCCGTTCCGGCGCCGGATCACGAGCGTGAGGTCGGCGCGCGGCGTGCGCGCGCCGATCACGTCGTACACCTCGGTGCCGTCGAGGCCAAGCGTCGTGCGATTGACGCCGGGCTTGAACTCCAGCGGCAGCACGCCCATCCCGATCAGGTTCGTGCGGTGGATCCGCTCGAAGCCTTCCGCGACGATCACCTCGACGCCCGCGAGCCGCACGCCCTTCGCCGCCCAGTCGCGCGACGAACCCTGGCCGTAGTCCGCGCCCGCGACGATGATCAGCGGCTGCTTGCGCGCCATGTAGGTTTCGATCGCTTCCCACATGCGCATCACCGTGCCGTCCGGCTCGACGCGCGCGAGCGAGCCCTTGCGCGTCTCGCCGTCGACCGTCGCCATCTCGTTGACGAGCGTCGGGTTCGCGAAGGTCGCGCGCTGCGCGGTCAGGTGATCGCCGCGATGGGTCGCGTAGGAATTGAAGTCCTCTTCCGGCAGGCCCATCTTCGTGAGATATTCACCCGCCGCGCTGTTCGCGAGGATCGCGTTCGACGGCGACAGGTGGTCGGTCGTGATGTTGTCGCCGAGCACGGCGAGCGGACGCATGCCGCGCAGCGTGCGTTCGCCCGCGAGCGCGCCTTCCCAGTATGGCGGGCGGCGGATGTAGGTGCTCTGCGGCCGCCAGTCGTACAGCGGCGCGGCGCGCTCGCCCGCATCGGCCGCGCGCGCGAACATCGGTTCGTACACCTGCCTGAACTGCGCGGGCTTCACGCTCGTCGCGACGATCGCGTCGATCTCCTCGTCGCTCGGCCAGATGTCCTTCAGCGTGACCGGCCGGCCCTCGGGGTCGATGCCCAGCGCATCCTTCTCGATGTCGAAGCGGATCGTGCCCGCGATCGCATAGGCGACCACGAGCGGCGGCGAGGCGAGGAACGCCTGCTTCGCGTACGGATGGATCCGGCCGTCGAAGTTGCGGTTGCCCGACAGCACCGCGGTCGCGTACAGATCGCGCTCGACGATCTCCTGCTGGATCGCCGGGTCGAGCGCGCCCGACATGCCGTTGCAGGTCGTGCACGCGAACGCGACGATGCCGAAGCCGAGCCGCTCCAGCTCCGGCAGCAGGTTCGCTTCCTTCAGATACAGTTCGACCGCCTTCGAGCCCGGCGCGAGCGAGCTTTTCACCCACGGCTTGCGCGTGAGGCCGCGCGCGTTCGCGTTGCGCGCGAGCAGCGCCGCCGCGATGACGTTGCGCGGGTTGCTGGTGTTCGTGCAGCTCGTGATCGCCGCGATGATCACCGCGCCGTCCGGCATCCGGCCCGGCGTCTCTTCCCACGCGCCGGCGATGCCGCGCGCGGCGAGGTCCGCCGTCGGCAGCCGCTTGTGCGGGTTCGACGGGCCGGCCATGTTGCGCGCCACGCTCGACAGGTCGAAGCGCAGCGTGCGCTCGTACTGCGCGCCGGCGAGGCTGTCGGCCCACAGGCCCGCCTGCTTCGCGTAGGTCTCGACGAGCGCCACCTGCTCGTCGCTGCGGCCGGTCAGGCGCAGGTAGTCGATCGTCTGGCCGTCGATGAAGAACATCGCGGCCGTCGCGCCGTATTCGGGCGCCATGTTCGAGATCGTCGCGCGATCGCCGAGCGTGAGGCTCGCCGCGCCCTCGCCGCGAAACTCCAGGTACGCGCCGACCACCTTCTCCTTGCGCAGGAACTCGGTCAGCGCGAGCACGATGTCGGTCGCGGTGATGCCCGGCTGGCGACGGCCGCTCAGCTCGACGCCGACGATGTCGGGCAGCCGCATCCACGACGCGCGCCCGAGCATCACGTTCTCGGCCTCCAGCCCGCCCACGCCGATCGCGATCACGCCGAGCGCGTCGACGTGCGGCGTGTGGCTGTCGGTGCCGACGCAGGTGTCCGGATACGCGACGCCGTCGTCGCTCACCTGCACCACGGGCGACATCTTCTCCAGGTTGATCTGATGCATGATGCCGTTGCCGGGCGGGATCACGTCGACGTTGCGGAACGCCTTCCTGGTCCAGTCGATGAAGTGGAAGCGGTCTTCGTTGCGGCGATCCTCGATCGCGCGGTTCTTCGCGAACGCGTCGGGCTCGAAGCCGCCGCATTCGACCGCGAGCGAGTGGTCGACGATCAGCTGCACCGGCACGACCGGGTTCACCTGCGCCGGATCGCCGCCCTGGTCGGCGATCGCGTCGCGCAGCCCGGCGAGATCGACGAGCGCGGTCTGGCCGAGGATGTCGTGACACACGACGCGCGCGGGAAACCAGGGGAAATCCTGCTCGCGCTTGCGCTCGACGAGCTGGCGCAGCGCGTCGTCGAGCCGCGCGGGCTCGCAGCGGCGCACCAGGTTCTCGGCGAGCACGCGCGAGGTGTACGGCAGCGTGTCGTAGGCGCCCGGCGCGAGCGCGTCGACGGCCGCACGCGCATCGAAGTAGTCGAGGCGGGTGCCGGGCAGGGGTTTGCGGTAGGCGGTATTCATGGGGATGGGACTGGCTTGGTATGACGAACAAGGGGCGCCGCAGCGCCCCCGGTGTGTGCTCAGCGCTTCTCGATCGGCACGAACTTCAGGTCTTCGGGGCCCGTGTAGTTCGCGCTCGGGCGGATGATCTTGTTGTCGATCCGCTGCTCGATGATGTGCGCGCTCCAGCCGGAGGTGCGCGCGATCACGAACAGCGGCGTGAACATCGCGGTCGGCACGCCCATCATGTGATACGACACCGCGCTGAACCAGTCGAGGTTCGGGAACATCTTCTTCGCGTCCCACATCACCGTTTCGAGGCGCTCGGCGATGTTGAACAGCTTCATGTTGCCCGCTTCCTTCGACAGCTTGCGCGCGATCTCCTTGATCACCTTGTTGCGCGGATCGGAGATCGTGTATACCGGGTGGCCGAAGCCGATCACCACTTCCTTGTTCTCGACGCGCCGGCGGATGTCGGCTTCCGCCTCGTCCGGCGTGCGGTAGCGGCTCTGGATCTCGAAGGCGACTTCGTTCGCGCCGCCGTGCTTCGGCCCGCGCAGCGCGCCGATCGCGCCCGTGATCGCCGAATAGACGTCGGAACCGGTGCCCGCGATCACGCGGCCCGTGAAGGTCGACGCGTTGAACTCGTGCTCCGCGTACAGGTTCAGCGACGCGTGCATCGCCGCGACCCACGACTTCGACGGCTCCTTGCCGTGCAGCAGGTGCAGGAAGTGCCCGCCGATCGAATCGTCGTCGGTCTCGGTCTCGATCCGCTTGCCGTTGTGCGAGTAGTGATACCAGTACAGCAGCATCGAGCCCAGCGACGCCATCAGGCGATCGGCGATGTCGCGCGCGCCCGGCAGGTTGTGGTCGTCCTTCTCCGGCAGCACGGTGCCGAGCACCGACACGCCGGTGCGCATCACGTCCATCGGGTGAGCCGACGCCGGCACCCATTCGAGCGCGGCCTTGACGTTGGCCGGCAGGCCGCGCAGCGCGCGCAGGCGGGTCTTGTACGCGGCCAGTTCGCTGACGGTCGGCAGCGTCTCGTGCACGAGCAGGTGCGCGACCTCCTCGAATTCGCTGGTGCTCGCGATGTCGAGGATGTCATAGCCCCGGTAGTGCAGGTCGTTGCCGGTCCGGCCGACCGTGCACAGCGCGGTGTTGCCGGCCGTCACGCCCGACAGCGCCACCGATTTCTTCGGCTTGAAGCCCGTCGCCGCTGCTTCCTTCGTCTCGCTCATCCTTGCTCTCTCCTGGGTTTCGGTATGTCGGTATCAGTTGCGGCCTTCGCTGAAGAGGCTGTCGAGCTTCTCTTCATACGCGTAGTAGCCCAGATAGTCGTACAGTTCGGCGCGCGTCTGCATGGTCGGCACCGCGGCTTTCTGCGTGCCGTCGCGGCGCACCGTCTCGTAGAAATTGAGCGCGGCCTTGTTCATCGCACGATACGCGCCGCAGCAATACAGCGCGATGTCGACGTTCGCGGCGTGCAGCTCGTCCACCGTGAAGAACGGCGTCGAACCGAATTCGGTGAGGTTCGCGAGGATCGGCACCTTGACCGCTTCCTTCACGCGCCGGTAGTCGTCGAGCGACTTCATCGCCTCGGGGAAGATCATGTCCGCGCCGGCCTCGACGTACGCGACCGCGCGCTCGATCGCCGCGTCGAGCCCTTCGGCCGCCGCCGCGTCGGTGCGCGCCATGATCACGAACTGATCGTCGGTGCGCGCGTCGACGGCCGCCTTGATGCGGTCGACCATCTCGCCCGTCGGCACGCATTCCTTGCCCGGCCGGTGGCCGCAGCGCTTCTGGCCGACCTGGTCCTCCAGGTGCACGGCCGCGACGCCCGCCTTGATGAACGAGCGGACCGTGCGCGCGATGTTGAATGCGCCGCCCCAACCCGTGTCGATGTCGACGAGAAGCGGCAGTTGGGTGGCGTCGGTGATGCGGCCCGCGTCGATCAGCACGTCGTCCATCGTGCTGATGCCGAGATCGGGGATGCCCAGCGAATTCGCGGCCACGCCGCCGCCCGACAGATAGACCGCCTTGAAGCCGACCGCCTCGGCCATCTTGGCCGCGTACGCGGTGATCGCGCCGACCACCTGCAGCGGCTGCTCGGCCGCGACCGCCGCGCGGAACTTCGCACCGGCGCTGTGGAGTTGTGGATTGCCCATCGTTCGTCTCCTGAAGAATGGGGCTTATTCAGCAAGGAGCGGGCCAGCCGCTGCCCGCCCGGCTAACCCGCTGATTATTAACCCGATCCACCTTGATCGCACATTTCATTTCATTTCATTTTCGACATTCCAGATTCCAGTTCTGCAATTCGTGCGCGATAATGGCGACCTCCTCCCGTCCATCCGGCCGTCGATGAACCTGCCCACCGAGTCCCTTATCCGACCCCGCATCTGGGCGGTCGGCATCAGCCAGCTGCGCGCGCTGTTCCGCGACATCGCCGACGAATACGACGAGCGCGCGGAGCTGCGCATCGTCGCGCGCGGCTACGAGGAGGCGATCACCGCGCTCGCTACCGCGGGCCGCGACCGCCCCGACGCGATCGTCGCGGCCGGCTCGAACGGCACCTACCTGAAGACGCGCGTGCGGGTGCCGGTGGTGCTGGTCAATCCGACCGGGTTCGACGTGATGCACGCGCTCGCCCGCGCGCGCCGCGACGCGGGCCGGGTCGCGCTCGTCAGCTACGGCGAGACGCCGGCCGAGATCCGCAGCTTCATGGCCGCGTATGGCCTCGACATCACGTTCGCGTCCTACCAGACCGCGCAGGAGGCCGAGGCGCGGGTGCGCGAACTGCAGGCGCGCGGCGTCGAGACGATCGTCGGGCCGGGCCTCGTCACCGAGCTGGCCGCCGCCGCCGGGATGGGCGCCGTGTTCCTGTACTCGCACGCCTCGGTGCGCGCGGCCGTCGACACCGCCCTGGAAGTCGCGCACGCCACCCACGGCGAGGCATTGCGCCGCCAGCGGCTCGACAACCTGTTGCAGCACCTGCGCGACGGCGTGGTCGCGCTCGATGCACAGGGCCGCGTCGAGGCGATCAACGCGCGGCTCGCCGATGCGCTCGGGCTCGACGCGACGGCGGCGGTCGGCCGCGCGCTGCTCGATCTCACGCCCGAGCTGCGCACGCTGCGCGACGACGAGGGCGATACGCTCGCGACCGTGCGCGGCGTGCGCTACGTCGTGCATCGCGGCCCGCTCGCCGCGAGCGGCGGCGCGGCGGGCAGCGTGCTGACGTTCCAGGAATCGCGCGCGGTCGAGCGCCTCGACCGGACGTTGCGCTCGCAACAGCGCGCGCAGCAGTTCACCGCGCGCTACCGGCTCGACGACGTGATCGGCGCATCCGCGCCGATGGCGCGCGTGCGCGAGCTCGCGCGTCGCTATGCGAAATCCGATGCGACGGTGCTGATCCTCGGCGAGAGCGGCACGGGCAAGGAAATGATCGCGCAGAGCCTGCATGCGTTGAGCGTGCGGCGCAAGTTCCCGTTCGTCGCGGTGAACTGCGGCGCGTTTCCCGAGGCGCTGCTCGAAAGCGAGCTGTTCGGCTACGAGGAAGGCGCGTTCACCGGCGCGCGGCGCGGCGGCAAAGCGGGCCTGTTCGAGGCCGCGCATCGCGGCACCCTGTTCCTCGATGAAATCGCCGAGATGCCGCCGTCGCTGCAAAGCCGCCTGCTGCGCGTGCTGCAGGAGCGCGAGGTGGTGCGGCTCGGATCGACCGAGCCGATCCGCATCGACGTGCGCGTGGTCGCCGCCACCCATTGCCCGCTGCGCGCGGCCGTCGAGGCCGGCACGTTCCGCGCCGACCTGTACTACCGGCTCAACATCCTGAACATCGGCCTGCCGCCGCTGCGCGAGCGCCCCACCGACATCCCCGCGCTCGCGGCCGATCTGCTCGCGCGCGCCGCGAAGCGCGAGGCGCGGCTCGCGGAGCACGTGCGCGACGCGCACGACGCGGCGCGCCTGCTCGCCGACACGCATGCGACCTTGATGCGCTATGGCTGGCCCGGCAATGTGCGCGAACTGCAGAACGTGATCGAGCGGATCGCCGTGGAGCTGGCCGACGCGCCCGAATCAGGCGCGCCCGTCGCCGCGCTGAACCCGGCCGCGCTGCGCGCGATCGCGCCCGAGGTGTTCGACGCCCCGCCTACCGAGCCTGGCGGCCCGGCATCGCCGGCGACGCTGCGGCAACGCCGCCGCCACGTCGAGGCGGCCGAAATCCGCGCCGTGCTCGACGCCTGCGACGGCGACCGCGAGCGCGCCTGTGCGCAACTCGGCATCAGCAAGACGACGTTATGGCGCAAACTCGCGGCATCCGATACCGTATCGGACACGCACGGCGATAAACCGCGCTGACGCGCGCGATACCGCAACCACGACGAAGCCGTCGCGCACGCGATTCAAGCGACACTGCCCGCGCAAACGCGCGGGCAGTGTCGTTAGCATGTCACGCGCCCATGCTTGCGGCATGCGCGTCTGCCGCGCAGCCTTGCCCCACGCCCCCCACCGCTCCCGCCCCGACGCCCGCGCCCCATTCCGGTGCGACGCGCGCGCCCTGTCGCGCACACTTAATCATTCAGAATTTCTACATAAATTAGCGGCCCTTTAAAACCACATAGAATTAAAAATATTTAAAGATAATTATTCCGACTCGCAAAAGATATTATTTCCCAACCTCGCGTGGAAATAACATGCATACAACTGATACATTTTAGAACACCTAAATCATTTAATTTAAAAAAGAAAATGGACGAACTGTTATCGATCCGCCTCTTCATCAAGGTTGCCGACCTGCAAAGCTTCGCCCGGGCCGCGGCGGACCTGAACGTCTCGAATCCGACCGCCACGCGACTCATCATGAGCCTGGAGAACCGGCTCGGCACCCGTCTGCTGAACCGCACCACGCGCAGCCTGTCGCTGACGGAATCGGGACAGCTTTATCTGAAGCAGATGCGCGGGGTGATCGAGGACATCGATAACGCAGAGGCCGTGCTGGCCTCGCTCAACCACGAACCGATCGGTTCATTGAGGATCGTCGCGCCCGTCATGTTCGGCATGCACCTGCTCGCGCCGGTGATCGGTTCGTTCAAGCACCTGCATCCCAAGGTGATCCCGGAAATCACCATCGTCGACCGGCACGTCGACCTGGTCTCGGAAGGCTTCGACGTCGGACTGATGCTCACGCAACGAATCAGCGGCGCGAACACCATCAAGCGCATGCTGACCCGGCTCGACATGGTCGCGTGCTCCACCCCCGCCTACCTGGAGAAGCACGGCTGCCCGCGCCATCCGAGCGAGCTGGAACTCCATTCGTGCCTGTTGTTCCAGTCGGACTACGTGGGCGACGTGCTGTCGTTCGACGACGACGAGGCGAGCATCACCGTGCATCCGCAGAAAAGCGCCTCGTCGAACAATCTCGGGCTGATCCGCCAGCTCGCGCTGAACGACATGGGCATCGCGATCCTGCCGGACTTCCTGATCCAGGACGACCTGCGCGCCGGCCAGCTGATCCCGGTGCTCGAAAGCTTCAGCATCCCGGAGCTGGAGATGAACATCGCCTACCCGAGCCGGCGGCATTTCCCGCGCAAGACGCGGCTCTTCATCGACCACGTGATCGAACACTTCAGACGCCACGACCCTGGCTGACCCCGAACGGTATCGCGCCGGTCAGTACACGTCGCGCAGGTAGCGGCGCGACCGCGCAAGTCCGTCGACGTAGGCGTGCGCGGCCTCGTCGGCCAGGCCGCCGTGCACCGCGACCACTTCGCGCAGGGTCGCATCGACATCCTTCGCCATGCGCGCCGCATCGCCGCACACGTAGACATGTGCCCCCTCCTCCAGCCAGGCCCACAACGCCGCGCCCTGCTCGCGCATGCGGTCCTGCACGTAGACCTTGTCGCGCCGGTCGCGCGAGAACGCGAGGTCGAGACGGGTCAGGAAGCCGTCGTCGCGCATCGCGGTCAGCTCGTCGCGATAGTAGAAATCCGTCGCCTCGTGCCGCTCGCCGAAGAACAGCCAGTTGCGCCCGCTCGCGCCGCGCGCGCGACGCTCGTGCAGGAAGGCGCGGAACGGCGCGACGCCCGTGCCCGGGCCGATCATCACGACCGGCGCATCGCCGCGCGCGGGCAGGCGGAAATGCGCGGATTTCTGCACGAACACCGGAACCGTCGCTGCATCGGCGCGATCCGCGAGAAAGGTCGAGGCGACGCCCTTGCGATCGCGCTCGCCGTTGCGGTAGCGCAGCGCCGAGACGGTCAGGTGCACCTCGCCCGCGTGCGCGGCCGGGCTCGACGCGATCGAATACAGGCGCGGCTGCATGCGCTTGAGCATGCCGATCAGTTCGTCCGCGGCCAGCGCCGTCGGAAACGCGTGGAGCACGTCGGCGAACTGCCGGCCCCACAGCCAGCGCTTCAGGTCGGCCTTGTGCGCGTCCGACAGCAAGGCGTCCAGCGCCGCATGGCCGCCGCGCGCCGCGAGCGACGCCAGGCCGTCGGGATGCGGCCGCGTGATGTCGTAGTGGCATGCCAGCGCATCGGCCACGCGCAGCGCGCCGACGCCCGGCACCTCCACCGGCGCGTCCGCGCGCACGCCCGCGAGCGCCAGCAGTTCGTCGACCAGCGCCGGGCAATTGCTCGGCCAGACGCCGAGCGCATCGCCCGCTTCGTAATCGAGGCCGGTTTCAGCGGTCGCCAGCGCGAGGAAGCGCGTGTCCTTCGCCGCGCCTGACACACCTGACACGCCGGTCGCGCCCGCCGCGTTCAGCCGCCGGTTCGCGACGAGACGCGCGGCGGCCGGCCGCGCCTTGGTCGGCGGCGCGGCGGCGGCCGACGTCGCGCGCGCGTCGCCGCCCGACGCCTTGATCCGCGCGATCACCGCGTCGAGCCATGCGTCGGCCGCGGGCTGGTAGTCGGCGTCGCAATCGACGCGCGCGCACAGCGGCGTCGCGCCGAGCGCGGCAAGCCGCGCATCGAGCGCGCGGCCGTGGCCGCAGAACTGCTCGTAGTTGCGGTCGCCGAAAGCGAGCACCGCGTAGCGCAGGCCGTCGAGCCGCGCCGCCGCGTCGGCCCGCAGCGCGCGCCAGAACGGCTGGCCGTTGTCGGGCGGATCGCCGTCGCCGAACGTGCTCGTCATCAGCAGCGCGTATTGCGCGCCCGCCAGCGTCGCTGGCGCGCAGTCCGCCATGCAGGCGGTGCGAATCTCGAAGCCGGATTCCATCAGGCGGGTCGCGTAGCGTTCCGTCAGCGATTCGACGTTGCCGGTCTGCGACGCCCACAGCAGCACCACCTTCGGGCGCGTCCGCAAGGTCCGGGCGCCGTCGCCGGCCCGGCTCGCGGCGTCCGGCGCGCGCGCATCGGCCGCGCCGCCCGCCGGCGCGCGGCTGAACAGGCCGGCCAGCAGCCCGTCGATCCACAAACGCCGGTCGGCCGACAGCGGCGCGCTCGCCGGCAACACCGGCACGCCCGCCGCGCGCCGCCCCTCGGCCGTGCGCAGGCCGCTGACGAAACCCGCCACATAACGCCGTTCGTCGTCGTCGAGCGGCGGTGCGCTCAGCGCGTCGCGCACGCCGAGCAGCGTCGCGAAGGTATCGAGCGCGGCCAGCGCCGGATCGGCGTCGGCATGCGCCTGCTCCGCCGTCGCGGACGCCTCCGGTGCGCCGACGTCCGCCTCGTCGCCTTCCGGCGCGCGCGCGACCCGCGCCAGCGCGACCGCGCAACACTTCAGCTCCGGCTGCAGCGACACCGCATCGACCGCGTCGCTCGTCACCGCGTTGATGCACAGCGCGTCGCCGAACACGTCGTTCCAGTGCATCGGCGCGAAGCAGCTGCCCGCCTGCACCCGCTCGCTCACGATCGCGGGCAGCACCGCGCGGCCGCGCCGCGAACGGATCTCGACGCTGTCGCGCGCCTGGATGCCGAGCGTGGCCGCATCGTCCGGATGGATCTCGACGAACGGTTCGGGATTCAATTTGTTGAGCATCGGGATCTTCCCGGTCTTGGTCATCGTGTGCCACTGATGCTGCACGCGCCCCGTGTTCAGCACGAACGGAAACGCGGCGTCCGGCCGTTCCGCGGGCTCGACGTGCGGCCGCGCGAAGAAACGCGCGCGGCCGTCCGGAGTCGGAAACGCGAGTCTCGGACGCTGTCCGTCGGCGTCGATCCGCAGCGTCTGGCTCACGCCGTCGTTCAGGTAGCGCAGCGGATGGCGGTCGCGCGCGTCGTCGGGCGGACACGGCCATTGCAATGGTCCGTCGCGCAGCCGCGCATGGCTCGCGCCGCGCAGGTCGTAGCCCGTCGCGGGATTCGACAAGCGCGTGATCTCCTCGAACACCGCTTCGGCCGACGCGTAGTCGAACGCGTCCGCGAAGCCCATCGCGGACGCGATGCGCGCGATGATCAGCCAGTCCGGCAGCGCCTCGCCCGGCGGCGCGATCGCCTGCCGCGTCAGCGTCAGGTTGCGCTCCGAGTTGATCATCACGCCATCCGCCTCGGCCCACAGCGCGCCGGGCAGCAGGATGTCCGCGTAGCGGTTGGTCTCGGTGTCGAGGAACGCATCCTGCGCGACCACCAGCTCGGCGGCCTGGAGCCCCGCGATCACGCTGCGCCGGTTCGGCACGGTCGCGACCGGGTTCGTGCAGATGATCCAGCACGCCTTGATCGCGCCCGCCGCCATGCGCGCGAACAACTCGACCGCGCCCGGCCCCGGCTCGGCGCGCAACGTGTCCTCGGGCAGGCCCCATGCGTCCTCGATGAAGCGGCGGTCCGCCGCATCCTGCACCGAGCGCTGGCCCGGCAGGCCGCCGCCGAGATAACCCATCTCGCGCCCGCCCATCGCGTTGGGCTGCCCGGTCAGCGAAAACGGGCCGCTGCCCGGACGGCAGATGCGGCCGGTCGCGAGATGCAGGTTGCAGATCGCATTGCTGGTCCAGGTGCCGTGCGTGCTCTGGTTCACGCCCATGGTCCAGCAGCTCATCCATTCGGGCGCCGCCGCGAGCCATGCGGCCGCGCGCCGCAGGTCCGCCTCCGCGATCCCGGTCAGCGCCGCGACCCGCTCCGGCGGGTAGTCGTCGAGGAACGCCGGCATCGCGTCCCAGCCTTGCGTGAAGGCCCCGATGAAGGCCGCGTCGGTCGCGCCGTCCCGGTGCAGCAGGTGCAGCAGCCCGTTGAGCAGCGCGAGATCGCTGCCGGGCCGCAGCGGCAGGAAGAGGTCCGCGTGCTCGGCGGTCGCGGTGCGGCGCGGATCGACCACGATCAGCTTCGCGCCCGCCTTCACGCGCGCCATCATGCGCAGGTACAGGATCGGATGGCAGTCCGCCATGTTCGAGCCGATCACGAGGAACAGATCGGCGCGCTCGAAATCCTCGTACGAGCCGGGCGGCCCGTCCGCGCCGAGCGACAGCTTGTAGCCGCTGCTCGCGCTCGCCATGCACAGGCGCGAGTTCGACTCGATCTGGTTGGTGCGCACATAGCCCTTCGCGAGCTTGTTGACGAGGTACTGCGCCTCGATCGACATCTGCCCCGACACGTAGAACGCGAGCGCGTCGGGGCCGTGCTCGTCGAGGATCGCGCGCAGCCGCCGCCCGGTGTCGGCGAGCGCGCGATCGAGCGGCAGCGGCGCGGGGTCCCGGTCGCGCGCCGCGCGCGCGAACGCGCGTTCGAGCCGCCCCGAGCGGCGCAGCGCGAGATGCGCGGACAGGCCCTTGGTGCACAGCCGGCCGGCGTTGGCCGGGTGCGCGGCATCGCCGGACACCTTGACCACTTCGCCGTCCTCGACCTGCAGCACCATCCCGCAGCCCACGCCGCAATATGGGCACGCGGTCTTCACGCTGTGGCGCGTCATCGCCGTTCCCGGTCCGGTGCGTCGCCGGTCACGACGCGATCCACACGACGCCGTCCGCGACCCGCGACGGATACGCGCGCACCGATTGCTCCGGCGTCTCCAGGCACTCGCCCGTGGCGAGATCGAAATGCTGCTTGTAGAGCGGCGACGCGACCACCACGCGCGCGCCGACGCTGCCGATCAAGCCGCGCGACAGCACCGCCGCATGCGAGGCGGGATCGAGGTTGTCGATCGCGTACACGCGGTCCGCGCCGATCCGGAACACCGCCACCTGCTCGCCGTTGACGAGCGCGCACACGCCGGTGTCGGGCACGATCTCGTCGAGCGGGCACACTTCGATCCACGTGGGGGAAATACGGTCGTCGTTCATGAGAGGCTCCTTGTCTGGTCGAAATCGAAATGAGGCGAGATCGAGCCGGCCCTCAGGCGGTCTCGTCGACGGCGAGTTCGCGCGGCGCCTCGCGCTCGTCCGGCGCCGCCGGCCGGATCTGGCCGCGCTCCGGCACGAACGCGATGGTCGGATCGGCCGCGTCGCTGTTGACGAAGTGGCGGAAGCGCCGACGCACCGCCGGATCGGACACCGCGCGCTGCCACTCGCACGCATAGGTGTCGACCACGCGCCCCATCTCCGCTTCCAGCTCGGCCGCGATGCCGAGGCTGTCGCGCACCACCACGCCCTTCAGGTAGTCGAGCCCGCCTTCGAGGTTGTCGCGCCAGACGCTCGTGCGTTGCAGCCGGTCGGCGGTGCGCACGTAGAACATCAGGAAGCGGTCGATGTAGCGCACCAGCGTGTCGCGGTCGAGATCCGTGGCCAGCAGTTCCGCATGGCGCGGCTTCATGCCGCCGTTGCCGCACACGTACAGGTTCCAGCCGCGCTCGGTCGCGATCACGCCGACGTCCTTGCCCTGCGCCTCGGCGCACTCGCGCGTGCAGCCCGACACGCCGAACTTGAGCTTGTGCGGCGCGCGCAGCCCCTTGTAGCGGTTCTCCAGCGCGATCGCGAGCCCGACCGCATCGCCCACGCCGTAGCGGCACCAGGTCGAGCCGACGCACGACTTCACGGTCCGCAGCGCCTTGCCGTACGCGTGCCCCGATTCGAAGCCAGCCGAGATCAGTTCCTCCCAGATCGGCGGCAGTTGCTCGACGCGCGCGCCGAACAGGTCGATGCGCTGGCCGCCCGTGATCTTCGTATAGAGCCCGTAGCGCTTCGCGATGCGGCCGACCGCGATCAGGCCGTCCGGCGTGACCTCGCCGCCCGGCATGCGCGGCACGACCGAATAGCTGCCGTCGCGCTGCAGATTCGCGAGGTAGTAGTCGTTCGAGTCCTGCAGGCCCGCATGCTCCTCCTTCAGCACGAACTCGTTCCAGCACGACGCGAGAATGCCCGCGACTGCCGGCTTGCAGATCTCGCAGCCGAGACCCTGGCCGTGCTTGCCGAGCAGCGCGCCGAAGGTGCGGATGCCCTCGACGCGCACGAGGTGGTACAGCGCCTGGCGCGAATACGGAAAGTGCTCGCACAGGTGACGATCGACGGTGAGCCCCTGCTGTTCCAGCGTCGCGTTCATCACCTGCGTGACGAGCGGCACGCAGCCGCCGCATGACGCGCCCGCGCCCGTGCAGCGCTTGAGCGCGCCGATGCTGGTCGCGCCCTCGCCGACCGCCGCGCGGATCTGCGCGGCCGTCACGCTGTTGCACGAGCAGATCTGCGCGGCGTCGGGCAGCGCGCCCGCGCCGATCGCGAGCGGCGCCGCGCCGTCGTGCGCGGGCAGAATCAGCGCTTCCGGCGCGTCGGGCAGCGGCATCCCGTTCAGCATCATCTGCTGCAGCGTGCCGTAGTCGGCGGCGTCGCCGACCAGCATCGCGCCGAGCAGGCGGCTGCCGCATGCCGACACCACGAGCTTCTTGTAGACCTGCGCGCGCTCGTCGCCATAACGGTAGGCGCGGCTGCCCGGCGTGCGGCCCTGCGCGTCGCCGATGCTCGCGACGTCGACGCCGAGCAGCTTCAGCTTCGTGCTCAGATCCGCGCCGGCGAACGCGGCTGCTTCGCCGCGCAACTGCTTCGCGGCCACGCGCGCCATCTCGTAGCCGGGCGCGACGAGCCCGAACACCTGGTCCTGCCACGCCGCGCATTCGCCGATCGCGTGGATCGCCTCGTCGCTCGTGCGGCAGCGCCCGTCGATCGCGACGCCGCCGCGCCCGCCGAGCGCGAGCCCGCACGCACGCGCCAGCTCGTCGCGCGGCCGGATCCCGGCCGAGAACACGATCAGGTCGACGTCGAGATGGGTATCGTCCGCGAAAGCCATGCGATGCGCGGCGGTCTCGCCGTCGATGATCGCGCGCGTGTCGCGGCCCGTGTGCACGTGCACGCCGAGCGCCTCGATGCGCCCGCGCAGCATGCGCGCGCCTTCGTCGTCGAGCTGCGCGGCCATCAGGCGCGGCGCGAATTCCACCACGTGCGTGTCGAGCCCGAGATCGCGCAACGCCTTCGCGCATTCGAGCCCGAGCAGCCCGCCGCCCACCACCGCGCCGCTGCGCGCATGCGCCGCGTACGCGCGCAAGGCGTCGAGATCGTCGAGGGTGCGATAGACGAAGCAGCCCGGGCGATCATGGCCCGGCACCGGCGGCACGAACGGCGCGGAGCCGGTCGCGAGCACCAGCTGATCGTATTCCAGCGTCGCGCCGTCCGACAGCGCGACCGTGCGCGCGGCGCGATCGATCGCGCAGGCGCGCGTGTCGAGCAGCAGCCGCATGTCGTCGCGCGCGAAGAAGCCGGGGGCGACGAGCGACAACGTCTCCGCGCCGCGTCCCGCGAAAAACTCGGACAGGTGGACGCGGTCGTAGGCGGGACGCGATTCCTCGCCGACGATGGTGATCTGCTGCGCGTCGACCGGCGACGCCGCGAGACATTCGAGCAGCTTGTGGCCGACCATCCCGTGGCCGATGACAACGATCTTCATGGTGCCTCTCCTCAATGGGTTATCGGGAGCCGGCGCCGACGGCCAACGCGTGCGCATGCAGTTCGGCCTCGCGCGCCCGGTGCTCGGCGCTGAAGCGCACCACGAGCGCGCACAGCGCCGTGACGCTCACGCAGATGCCGAGCAGCGTGAGCGTCTGCTGCACGTCGCCGAGGCCCTTGAGCAGGAACCCGGCGGCGACCGCGCCCGCGTTGCCGCCCGCGCCGACGATGCCTGCCACCCCGCCGAGCGCGCGCCGGTCGACGAACGGCACGAGCGCATAGGTCGCGCCGCAGGCCATGTGCGTGAACAGGCCGAACACGAGCATCGCGGCGAGCGCTTGCGCGACGCCGCCCGCGTGCGCGAAGGCGAGCAGGCCGAGCCCTTCGCCGACGATCAGCACGGCGAGCAGCGGCGCGCGCACCTCGAGGCCGAAGCGCGCGGCCGTGCGATCCGACAGCCAGCCGCCGAACGCGCGCGCGAACAGCGCGAGCAGGCCGAACATTCCGGCCGCGAGCCCGGCGTCGCGCAGCGACAGGTGGAAGTGGTTGACATAGTAGAGGGCCGCGATGTTGTGCATGAACACCTCGACGCCGAAACACGCACCGTATGTGACGCACAGCATCCAGACGCGATAATTCCGGCAGGCGGACGTGAAGCTCGCCCAGCCACCTTTCTTGCCGCTGTCGATCGCGACGCCCTGCGCGCGCAGCGTCGCGAAGTCGCCCTGCGGGCCGTCCTGCGCATGGCGCCAGTAGAGCCACGCCATGCCGAGCATCGCGAGGCCCGGCACGATCAGCGCCGAGCGCCAGGCGAACGACGCGCCGAAGCCCGGCAGCAGCGCGGCCGCGAACAGCAGCGGCACCAGCGCCTGCGCCGCGCCCGCGCCGGCATTGCCCCAGCCCGCGGTGGTCGCGTTCGCGGTGCCGACGACGTTCGGCGCGAACATCACCGAGGTGTGGTACTGCGTGATCACGAAGCTCGCGCCGACCGCGCCGATGCCGAGCCGGCACAGCAGGAAGCTCGTGTAGTCGTGGCTGAACGCGACCGCGATCACCGGCAGCGCGCCGATCGCCAGCAGGCCGGTGTACACGCGGCGCGGCCCGTAGCGATCGCAGAGCGGACCGACGAGCAGCCGCACGGCGATGGTCGCCGCGACCGCCGCGATGTTGATGTTGGCGATCTGGTCCGGGGTCAGCGCGAACTCGCGCGCGATCACCGGCATCAGCGGCGCGCACGCGAACCACGCGAAGAAGCAGATGAAGAAAGCCAGCCAGGTCAGATGAAACGCGCGCATCGGGACGCTGCGCAGGCTGAACAGATCGATGCGGGTTGCCTTGTCGAGCATGTCGTTTCCACCAAACAAAAACGGCGTCCTGCGAACCCGGTCGGATGACCAGGTGCGAAGGACGCCGTTGCCCAGGAAAAGCCCGTTGCCGGGCCGATCGAAATTCCGGATACCGGACGAATCGACGTTGACTCGTCCGTTCGCTGCAACGCAAGGTATATGCCAGATTGCGCGCATCGGCTCGTCGACCTTGACCGGCGGGCCCGGGCCGCCGGCGGCGCGCCGCCTGGGCGCACGGCCGCGCGATACGCGATGACGCAGCGGCGCACAGCGCTGGTGCGTCGCAGCACCGCGCGCGTGCGGCGAGATCGGCGCGCGGTCGGCGATCCACGTCGCGGCGCGGCCAGGCGCGCCGTCGGGCCGTGATGGCCCGGATATTGCTGAACCTCGCATGTCATCGGCAACGACGTCGGTGCGGAGTACAGACGGTTCGCCCGGGCAGCCCCCGGGTCACAGGACAACGGCGTCCCCTCGCGCCCCGGCGCGGCGGATGCCGTTTTTCGTCGGCGCAGCGGCGCGCCGCGTCACGCGCCGCCTGCCTGCGGCACTGGAGCATCGAATCATGACGACCGGTCAAGTCACCCTGCTGGGCGCGGGCCCCGGCCACCCCGACCTGCTGACGCTGCAAGCGGCGCGCGCGCTCGCGAGCGCCGACGTGGTGCTGCTCGACGATCTCGTCGATCCCGCCGTGGCGGCGCTCGCGCCGCGCGCGCGCGTGATCCGCGTCGGCAAGCGCGGCGGCTGCCGCTCCACGCCGCAGGCCTTCATCGAACGGCTGATGCGCCGCTACGCGCGGCAAGGCGCGCACGTGGTGCGCGTGAAAGGCGGCGATCCGCTGCTGTTCGGCCGGGCGGGCGAGGAACTGGCCGCGCTGCGCGCCGCGCGGATCCCGGTCGCGATCGTCAACGGCATCTCGTCGGGCTTCGCGGCGGCGGCGGCGCTCGGCGTCTCGCTCACGCATCGCGACCATTGCGCGGGCGTGACCTTCGTGACCGCGCACCGGCACGACGACGGCGAGCCCGACTGGGCGCGGCTCGCCGCGAGCGGCACGACGCTCGCGATCTACATGGGCATGAGCCGCCTCGCGCGGATTCGCGATGCGCTGCTCGACGTGCTGCCCGCGGCCACGCCGGCGGCGGTCGCGCATGGCGTCGGCCAGCCCGGCGAACAATGCTGGCGCGGCGCGCTCGCGCAGCTCGCCGATGCGGCCGCGCTCGGCAGTCCGGCGGTGA
The DNA here is from genome assembly GCF_058803765.1 of Burkholderia sp. GW821-FHT14F03. Taxonomy (NCBI): domain Bacteria; kingdom Pseudomonadati; phylum Pseudomonadota; class Betaproteobacteria; order Burkholderiales; family Burkholderiaceae; genus Burkholderia; species Burkholderia sp. GW821-FHT14F03. Next base: position 30,956 of record NZ_JBXAPG010000002.1, on the reverse strand, counting down.
TCCTGGTCGGCGCGGCGCTCGCCGCGTGCGCGCGGGAAGCGGATGCGCAGGTCCGGCACGCGCCCGGCGCGCACGTCGAGCCCGCCTGCGCGACCAGCGACGCCGGCCGCGTGCCGTGCGCGGCATGACGCGCGCGGCGCACGTCGTGACCGGCCGGTCGTGGCGGATGTCGCCATGCTGAGCGTGCTGCTCGTCGCCGACACCGACAAGCCGATCGGCGACCTGCGCGACGCGCTCGCGCGGCTCGGCTATGCGATGCTGCCCGAGGTCGCGACGCCCGCGCGGCTCGCCGTCGCGATCGAGGAGGATCGTCCCGACGTCGTGATCATCGATACCGAGTCGCCGTCGCGCGACACGCTCGAACAGCTCGCCGTGATGCATGCGCGCGCGCCGCGCCCGGTGCTGCTGTTCAGCCACGACGCCGACCAGCAGCTGATCCGCTCGGCGGTGGGCGCGGGGGTCAGCGCGTATCTCGTGGAGGGCCTGTCCGCCGCGCGGCTCGCGCCGATCCTCGACGTCGCGCTCGCGCGCTTCTCGCACGACGCGCACCTGCGACAACGGCTCGCGGAAGTCGAGCGCGAGCTGGCCGATCGCAAGCTGATCGATCGCGCGAAGCGCGCGCTGATGGACCGCCGCCGGCTGTCCGAACAGGAGGCCTATGCGTGCCTGCGCCGCAGCGCGATGGACCAGGGCATCCGCATCGTCGACGCGGCCCGCCGGCTGCTCGACACTCACGACTCCCGCACACGACCATGACACGCCCGACTTTCGCGCCGCCCGAACGACCCCATCTCCGCGTCGGCTTCGTCGCGCTGAGCGACGCCGCGCCGCTCGTCGCCGCCGAGCAGCTCGCGCTCGGCGCGCGCCACGGCCTCACGCTCGAACTGTGCCGACAGCCGTCGTGGGCGGCCGTGCGCGACAAGCTGCTGTCCGGTGAACTCGACGCCGCGCACGCGCTGTACGGGCTCATCTACGGCGTGCAGTTGGGGCTCGGCGGACCGCGCGCCGAAATGGCCGCGCTGATGGTGCTGAACCGCAACGGGCAGGCGATCACGCTGTCGAACCGGCTCGCCGCGGCCTATCGCGCGAGCGGCAGCCTGCCGGCCGCGCTCGCGTCGCTGCGACGCAAGCCGGTGTTCGCGCAGACCTTCCCGACCGGCACCCATGCGATGTGGCTGTATCACTGGCTCGCCGATCACGGCGTGCGGCCGCTGGAGGAGATCCGCAGCATCGTGATTCCGCCGCCGGGCATGGCCGCCGCGCTCGCGGACGGCGAGATCGACGGCTTCTGCGTGGGCGAGCCGTGGAACGCGGTGGCCGAGGCGCACGGCGCGGGCCGCACCGTCGCGGCGACGAGCGAAGTATGGCCCGATCATCCCGAGAAGGCGCTCGCGTGCCGGCGCGAATTTGTCGCGCTGTATCCGAACACGGCGCGCGCATTGATCCGCACCGTGCTCGATGCATGCCGCTGGCTCGACGACGATGCGCACCGGCGCGAGGCGGCGGACTGGCTCGCGGAGCCGGGCGTGATCGGCGTGCCGCGCGAGCACATCGCCCCGCGCCTGCTCGGCGACTGGGGGCCGGGGCCGTATGCGCGGCCGCCCCGGCCGCTGATGTTCTTCGACGGCGGCGCGGTCAATCCGCCGCGCGCGGCGGACGGGCGCTGGTTCCTCGCGCAGTATCGGCGCTGGGGGATGCTGGCGGGCGGGGGCGATGACGCCGCGATCGCGGCGGGGGTCGCGCAGACCGCGTTGTATCACGAGGCGGCCGCGCAAGCGGGAGTGAGGGTCGAGGCATGAGCGGGGCGGGTTCCCGCGAATCCGGTGTGGCGCGGCAATGAGCCTCGCCGCTCGCACGGCGGCGCTGCCGGGCCACATGCCCCTCGCATGGCCGATAATGGCGCTTCCCGCCCATCAGCCCATGAGAAGCGCATCGGTTTGAGCCCCGCCTCCCTCGCCGCCCTCCTCACCGAGATCCGCGCCTGCACCGTCTGCGCGCCGTCCCTGCCGCACGGCCCGCGCCCCGTGGTGCGCGCGCATCCGCGCGCGCGGATCCTGATCGTCGGCCAGGCGCCGGGGGCGCGCGTGCACGCGTCCGGGGTCCCGTGGGACGATGCGAGCGGCGAGCGGCTGCGCCGCTGGCTCGGCGTCGACCGGGACACCTTCTACGACGAAACGCGCTTCGCGCTCGTCCCGATGGGCTTCTGCTATCCGGGGCGCGGACCAAGCGGCGACCTGCCGCCGCGCCCCGAATGCGCGCCGCTCTGGATGGCGCGGCTCCTGCGCGAACTGCCCGCGATCGAACTGACGCTCCTGATCGGCCAATACGCCCAGCGCCATTTCCTCGCCCCCGAGCAGGCGAAGTCGGTCACCGGCACCGTCCGCGCCTGGTCCACCCTCGGCCCCGCATGCCTGCCCCTCCCTCACCCTTCGCCGCGCAACCAGGCCTGGTTCAAGCGTCACCCGTGGTTCGCCGACGAAGTCGTGCCGGCGCTGCGCGCGCGGGGCGTGACGCTGATCACCGGCTGAAGCCGCGCCGCCGACGCCCGGGGCGGGATCCGCGTACAATCGGCCGCACGGCCATGCGCAGGCTGCACCGTCCCGGCAGGCCGGCCCGCCGGAACCACGGCCCCCAGGACACCGATGCGTCGACTGATGAATGCAAGTATTGAGCGCGCGCTGCCGGCCGGCGTGCACGCCCCCCACCCGACCCTCGGAACGCCGATGAAACCGACCCCGCGCCACCGCCTCGCCCACGCGCTCGTCGCGCTCGTCGCTTTCGGCGGACTGACCCTGAGCGTCGGGGCCCGCGCCGCCGATCCGCAGGCCGCCGTGCGCATCGACGATCAATCCGCGCCGGCCGCGCTGATCCAGACGATCACGACCCAGGTGCAGAGCGAGGTCGCCGCGCGCGCGATCGATCCGACCGACACCGCGCGGATCATGGAGATCGTCAATCGCGACATCCTGCCGTACACCGACCTGCCGCGCACCACGCGGCTCGTGATGGGCCAGCACTGGCGCACGGCGGCACCGGCGCAGCAGGCCGCGCTGATCCGCGAGTTCACGCAGCTGCTGGTCCACACCTACTCGGGCGCGCTCGGCCTCCTGACGCCGAGCCTGCAATTCCAGTACCCGCCGTCCAACGTGAGCGCGACCGCCGACGACTGCGTGGTCCGCACCATCGCGATGTACAACGGCCAGCCCGTCGAGATCGACTATCGGCTGTATCGCACGCAGGCCGGCTGGCGCGTCTACGATCTGAACCTGCTCGGCGTGTGGCTCGTGCAGGTGTATCGGCAGCAGTTCAGCGAGACGATCCGGCGCGACGGCATCGACGGCCTGATCACGCAGTTGTCGGCCAAGAACGCGACGTTCGCCGACGCGCGGCCCGCCTCGCCCCCCACCCACTGAGCGACACGACGATGGCCCTCGATTCCGCCGCCTTCGTGGTGCACGACATCAGCCGCTTTCCGCTCGTCAGCGTGCGGCTGGATGCGCTCCCGCCCGGCTTCGCGCCGCAGTGGGAAACCGAGATGGATCTGCTGATCGCGCAGGCCCTGCCGTTCGCGGTGATCCATCACGGCACGCCGCTCGACGAAGGCGAAGACGAACGCCAACGGCGCGCGCGTTGGCTGGGCCAGCGCCAGGAGGCGCTGCAACCGCTCTGCAAGGTGCGGATCTTCGTGGAGTTCAATGCGGCGCGGCGCGCCGCCGCGATCACGCGTTGCCGCGCGGCGATGCATGCGTCGGGCGTGCCCTATCGGGTCGTCGCGACGCTCGACGAGGCGCATGCGATCGCCTCGCACCGGCTGGCGACGGCGCTGACCACGGCGGCCTGAGCGCGGATAGGCTCGGCGCCCGAGACGGCGGATTCCCCGCGCACCCGCGCGACGTTTCGACGGCGTGCAGGCGATCCACTCGCGACACGCGCGCGACAGCCCGGAAACGCCCGGCATCCGCGCGATCCGGCCGGGCGGGCGGCCGCGTGCCACGCAGGAGGCCATGCGGCGCGCGCGGCCGGCACCACGGTATCGGCGCGGCGCGCGCCGGATCTCGACACGGCCGGCCGCCCCTCACGCTTCCACGCAATACGACGCCATCAGCAGCCAGCGCCGCGCGTCGCGCTCGCGCCGCCGCTTGCCTTGCATCGGCGTCGCCTGATGCCAGAACGGCAGCCGGTACACCGCGATGCTGCCGTTGCAGGTCGCATCGAACGGCACGTTCAGATGACCGTCGGCGCTTTCGCAGATCAGCAGCTGCGATCCGACCGACGCGTTGACGAACGACAGGTGCACGTCGACATAGCCGTCGCGCAGGTGCGCCTCCTCCGGGTGGTGATCGTTGTGCGGCCCGACGTAGTCGCCGTGTTCGTACAGCGTGGCCTGCACGCCGTTGCCGCGCTCCAGCCGGAACCCGGTGGCCGCCTCGGCGAACGCGGCGAGCGACGCGGAGCGCAGCATCGCGATCAGTCCGATCCGCTGCGCCTGCCGGTACGCCTCGGTGCGCGCCGACGTGAAATAGATCGTCTTCTGCCGCATCGCCTTGCCGAGCGTCTCGCTGTAGTCGCGCGTCATGCCCCAGATGCTGTCGGATGGAATCGCCTTGACCAGCGGCTTCACGTGGCGGCGCAGATGGGTGTCGAGCAGCGCATGGCAGCGCGCCGCGACGGCGGGATCGATCAGGTCGGTGAAGAAATCGAGCCGCGGCGCGGGGCCGCCCGCCCGCGAGTCGGGCCCGCGTTCGAGCAGGCGGCGCCCGCGCCGGTTCAGCAGGTCGGCAAATTCCGCTGGAAATGCGTCCATGATTTCCGTGTCCCTCAGGTCTCCGCGCCGCGCCCGGTCGGCGCGCCGCGCCGCCGGGTTCGTATCGTGACGGTGCACGCCGTCCGTTTCCCGGTTTCCGGACCGCCGAACAACCAGGATCGGCTATATATATCGCCGCGCTTCGCCGATGACAATAGATCCGAATCCGGGTTCGCCCGCGTCCGCGCGCATCGATCGTTGCATCGTTGTAAACAGAGAGCGACGTTGACTCGAAATCCATGCGCACGCGGCATAAGCTAGTCACCAAACAAGCTAAGGCGCCTCGCGCCGCACTCCTATAATCGGTCGACCCCAACACGGAGACAGGAGCGCAGCGATGACCGACACGACCGCCCCCGAGTGGCGCCTCGAAACGATTGCCGTCCACGGCGGCTACAGTCCCGACCCGACCACGCGCGCGGTCGCCGTGCCGATCTACCAGACCGTCGCGTTCGCGTTCGACGACACCCAGCACGGCGCCGACCTGTTCGACCTGAAGGTGCAGGGCAACATCTATTCGCGGATCATGAATCCGACCCAGGACGTGCTCGAACAGCGCGTCGCCGCGCTCGAGGGCGGCGTGGGCGCGCTCGCGCTCGCCTCGGGCCAGGCGGCCGTCACCTATTCGATCCTGACGATCGCCGAGGCCGGCGACAACATCGTCTCGTCGAGCACGCTGTACGGCGGCACCTACAACCTGCTCGCGCATACGCTGCCGCAGTACGGCATCACCACGCGCTTCGCGGACCCGCGCGACCCGGCCTCGTTCGAGGCGCTGATCGACGCGCGCACCAAGGCGATCTTCGCGGAATCGGTCGGCAATCCGCTCGGCAACATCACCGACATCGCCGCGCTCGCGGACATCGCGCATCGCCACGGGATACCGCTGATCGTCGACAACACGGTGCCCTCGCCCTACCTGCTGCGGCCGTTCGAGCATGGCGCGGACATCGTCGTGCACTCGCTGACCAAGTATCTCGGCGGCCACGGCACGAGCCTCGGCGGCGCGATCGTCGATTCCGGCAGGTTCCCGTGGAGCGAGCACGCTGATCGCTTCAAGCGGCTCAACCAGCCCGACGTCAGCTATCACGGCGTCGTGTACACCGAGGCGTTCGGCCCGGCCGCGTACATCGGCCGCGCGCGCGTCGTGCCGCTGCGCAACACCGGCGCGGCGATCTCGCCGTTCAACGCGTTCCAGATCCTGCAAGGCATCGAGACGCTCGCGCTGCGCCTCGACCGGATCAGCGAGAACGCGCTGAAGGTCGCGCAGCATCTCGCGCGGCACGAGAAGGTGGAATGGGTCAACTACTCGGGGCTGCCCGACCATCCCGACCACGCGCTCGTGAAGCGCTACCTGTCGGGTCGCGGCCCCGGCATCCTGACCTTCGGCGTGAAGGGCGGCCGCACGGGCGGCGCGGCGTTCCAGGATGCGCTGAAGCTGTTCACGCGGCTCGTCAACATCGGCGACGCGAAATCGCTCGCGACCCACCCCGCGTCGACCACGCACCGGCAGCTGTCGCCGGACGAACTCGCGAAGGCCGGCGTGCGCGAGGAAACGGTTCGGCTGTCGATCGGGATCGAGCATATCGACGACCTGCTCGCGGATCTGGATCAGGCGCTCGCGGCACGCTGACGCGCAGCGCGCATCACGCATGACGAGGGGGCCGCGCGGCCCCCTTGTTTCATGGGCGGCGCATCCGCGTCGGGCGTCGATTCGATCCGCCAGAGACAGGCCGTGCCGTCCGCCGTCCCGACTTCGCGGATCGCCGACGCGCGCGCCGCCGCGATCGCCTTCGGCCAGAATCGCCGGGCGGGCGCGTTGTCGCGCATGACGGCGATCTCCCACCGCCCCGGATGCGCGCGAAACAACGCGAGCGCGGCCGCTACGCCGCAACCCGCGCGCCGCGCCGCGCCGCGCGCACGATGTAGAACTCCGCCATCGAGAAATCCACGCCTGCGTCGCCCGGCGCGCGCACGAAGGCGAACCCGATCGGTTCGCCCGCGTCGCGGATGAGATAGGGCCAGCGCGGCTCGCCTGCCTGCCAGTAGGCGTCGAAGTACGGATAGTCCTCGTCCGCGCCAAGCTCGCGCAGGTAGGCCGACAGCCAGTTTCTCAGCCGCGGCTGGTCCGCTTCGCTTGCGATGATGATGTCGATCGGCATGTGCATGTCGTCCTTGGGTTGACCGGCAAAGCGGCCTTGATGTCCAAACGAGCCGTTGTCGGGTTCGATGGCCTGCCGCGTGCTCCACGCACACGCCTCGAATGCCTTGACGGTATCGAGACGGCTGACGTCATGCCCCGGGGCAATTGGGCAACGATCGGTTGCGCAAATTCGCCATCGGGCCAGGCATCGGCGAAGGCCGCGTAGCGCCCCGGTGAACGCCGCGGTCGATTGTTCGGTTCCGCACGACTCGAGACTGGTTTGGACGGGCCGGAACCGCACTGCCGTTTCGATCAACCAGACCCTCACGCCGCCGCGCGCCCATCGACACGCATTCGCGCCCATGCGTCACAGCCCGGGCGTCGCCGCGTCCTCTTCGGCGGGACGAACACAGCCACTCCCAACCCGTCGCCCGGCATTCGAATCCATTGACGGGCGATTCGTGCTGTCCGGATGCCGCGGGCACTGCGTCCGCGCGATGCGCGGCCTTCAGCGCCGGCGCGAAGCCGCCGGATCGCGTACTGACTCACGGTGTTGCGCACCTCTAGGAGATTCCCATGCTGGATCCGCAAATACTTCGCCAACTCAAGAACCTCACCCCGGACGACGCCTCGCAGATGCCGAGCCTGGCCGGCAAGAACCTCCTGGTGGGCTACTGGCAAAACTGGGCGAGCAGCCCCGGCCAAGGCTACCAGGGCGGCGCATTCGCCGACATGGCGCTGACCAGGATCGACGACGCCTATAACGTGATCGCGGTCGCCTTCATGAAAGGCAGCGGCGTGCCGACCTTCAAGCCCTACACAGGCTCGGACGCCGAGTTCCGCGCGCAGGTCGGCGCGCTCAACGCACAGGGGCGCGCCGTGCTGATCTCGCTCGGCGGCGCCGATGCGCACATCGAACTGCACGCCGGACAGGAAGACGCGCTCGCGTACGAAATCATCCGCCTCGTCGAGACCTACGGCTTCGACGGGCTCGACATCGATCTCGAACAGTCGGCGATCACCTCCGCCGACAACGCGACGGTGATCCCGGCCGCGCTGCGCTCGGTCAAGGACCACTACGCCAAGGAAGGCCAGCACTTCATCATCTCGATGGCGCCGGAATTTCCGTATCTGAACGTCGGCGGCCGCTACGTGCCGTACATCACGGCGCTCGAAGGCTATTACGACTTCATCGCGCCGCAATACTACAACCAGGGGGGCGACGGCGTCTGGGTCGACAACGTCGGCTGGCTCGCGTGCAGCAACGACGCGACGCGAGAGGATTTCCTGTACTACCTGACCGACAGCCTCGTGACCGGTACGCGCAACTTCACGCGGATTCCATCCGATAAATTCGCGATCGGCCTGCCGAGCAACGCCAACGCCGCCGCCACGGGCTATGTGATCGATGCGCAGCATGCGATCCGCGCACTGGCGCGACTGGACAAGGCGGGCCACCCGATCCGGGGGCTCATGACCTGGTCGGCCAACTGGGATGACGGCGTCGATGCGAGCGGCCGCCGCTACGAGTGGGAATTCGCGCGCCGCTACGGCTACCTGACGCGCGGCGGCAAGCCGGCCGAGCATGCGGCGGCGGAAGCGACGCGCTGATCGTCCCGCCCGACGGCGCATGCCGCCGCGCGTTCGCGGCGACGGCGCAAGCGGCCGCCCGGCCTCGGCTGCGTCATGCCGATGCCGCGCGGCCGCCCGGCCTCTACCGCGCCGCGCGCGTGCGCTGGAACTGCTCGCCCAGCCCGGCGACCCCGAGACGCAGCGTCTGGCCCGCCTTCAGATACACCGGCGCGGGCTTCACGCCCATCCCGACGCCCGGCGGCGTGCCGGTCGAGATCACGTCGCCGGGCTGCAGGCTCATGCAGCGCGACAGATACGCGATCAGTTGCGCGACCGTGAACACCATCGTGCGGGTATTGCCGTTCTGGAAGCGATGCCCGTCCACGTCGAGCCACAGATCCAGCTGCTGCGGATCGGCGATCTCGTCGCGCGTGACGAGCCACGGCCCGATCGGCCCGAAGGTGTCGAAACCCTTGCCCTTGTCCCACTGGCTGCCGCGCTCCAGCTGCCACTCGCGCTCCGACACGTCGTTGACCACGCAATAGCCGGCCACGTGCTCAAGCGCATGCGCCTCGTCGACGTCCTTGCAGGCCTTGCCGATCACGACGCCCAGCTCCACTTCCCAGTCGGTCTTGAGCGAACCCTTCGGAATCTCGATGCCGTCGTTCGGCCCGCACACGGCGCTCGTCCACTTCGCGAACACCACGGGCTCGGTCGGCACCGGCAGCCCGGCCTCGGCCGCGTGATCCGCGTAGTTCAGCCCGATGCAGACGAACTTGCCGATCGCGCCCACGCACGGCCCGATGCGCGGCTCGCCCGGCACGCGCGGCAGCGTCGCCGGATCGATCGCGCGCAGCCGCGCGAGGCCCGCGTCGGTCAGCGCCTCGCCCGCGATGTCGGACACCCGCGCCGACAGGTCGCGAAGCGCGCCCTGCGCGTCGAGGATGCCCGGCTTCTCCTGGCCCACCGGGCCGTAACGCAGCAACTTCATGACGTGTTCCCTCCAGGGATTGCAGCGCCGGCGGCCCCGCCGCCGGCATCAGTTGGACCAGCCGCCGTCGATCACGTGCGCGTGCCCGGTCGTGAATGCGGATTCGTCCGACGCGAGATACAGCGCGAGCGCCGCGATCTCGTCGGCGGTGCCGATGCGGCCCATCGGCTGGCGCGCGACGAACGCGGCGCGCACCGCGTCGACGGTCGCATGCTGCGCATGCGCCTGCTCGACGATGCGCGCATCGAGCGACGGCGATTCGACCGTGCCCGGGCAGATCGCATTGCAGCGGATCCCGTGCGTGACGAAATCCGCCGCGACCGCCTTCGTGAGCCCGATCACCGCCGCCTTCGACGCGCCGTACGCGCATCGGTTCGGCACCCCCTTCACGCTCGACGCCGCCGACGCCATGTTGATGATCGAGCCGCGCCCGCGCTCCAGCATCGCCGGCAGGAACGCGCGGATGGTCCGATACATCGACTTCACGTTCAGGTCGAACGCGTAATCCCAATCCGCCTCGCTCGCCTCGAGCACCGTGCCCGCGTGCACGAAGCCCGCGCAGTTGAACAGCACGTCGAGCGCGCCCAGCTCACGCGCGAGCGCGTCGATCGCCGCGCCGTCGCGCACGTCGAGCGGACGCGACTCGAACGGCGCATCGCGCAGCGCGTCGATGCGCAGATCCGTGGCGATCACGCGCGCGCCCTCGTGCGCGAACCGCTCCGCCGTCGCGCGGCCGATGCCCTGCGCGGCGGCGGTCACGAGCGCGAGCTTGCCTGCCAGTCTTTTTACCATCTGCGACTCCCGATGAAATGACAGCAACGACATAACGAGTATTGGAGCATTCACTGCGCGGGCGCGTCCGCCTCGGCCGCTGTCAGCCGATAGAAAGCCGCGGCGCTGCCGCCGAAGATCGCGTCCTGCGCCGCGCCGCCCAGCACGTCGGTCAGGCGCGACGCGCTCGCGCGCCAGCCCGCGTAATCGCCGTTCAGGTTCAGCACCGGCCAGTCGCTGCCCCACATCAGCCGCGTCGCGCCGAAGCACGCCACCAGATGCGCGACGTAGGGCGCGAGCGTCGCGTCCGACCAGCCCGGCGCGGCCTCGGTCGCGAGCCCCGATAGTTTGCACCACACGTTGGGCAGCGCGGCGAGCTGCGCGATGCCGTCCGCCCACGGCTGCCACGCCTCGCGCCCCGCGCGGATCGGCGGCTTCGCACCGTGGTCGACCACGATCCGCAAGCGCGGAAAGCGCCGCGCGAACACGACGAGCGGCGCGAGGTGGCGCGGCTGCACGAGCGCGTCGAACGCGAGGTCGTGCGCGAGCAGCGCGTCGATCGCGGGCGCGAGCGCCGGATCGGCGATCCATGCGTCGTCCGGCAGATCCTGCAGCATCGGCCGCACGCCCTTGAAGCACGGCGCGCAAGCCAGCGCGGCGATGATGCCGGGCGCGTCGGGCGCGCGCAGCGGCGCCCAGCCGACCACGCCCGCGAGCGATGCGTCGGCGCGCGCCAGCGCGAGCAGCCGGTGGGTTTCGGCGAGCGTCGGCGCGGCCTGCACCGCGACCGTGCGGGTCACGCCGGCCGCCGCGCGAAGCGGCGCGAGGTCGGCGGGCCCATACGGCCGGTACAGCGGCGCGAGCGCGGGCGTGAGCCAGCCGTAGTCGCCGCGCGCGGGGTCCCAGTAATGCTGGTGCGCGTCGATCGAGCGCGCCGTCGCGTTCATGCTCATGCGCGCGGCGTCGGCGCGGCGGGATCGAGCAGCCCCGCGTCGCGCAGCGCGTCCCAGAACGCGGGCGGGATCGGCGTCGCGAACGCCTCGACGTTCTCGCGCACCTCGTGCGCCGACGCCGCGCCCGTCAGCACCGTCGCGACCGCCGGATGCGCATACGGAAAGCGCAGCGCGGCGGCGGCGAGCGGCACGCCGTAGGCGTCGCACACCGTCTCGATCCGCGCGACCCGTTCGATCACCGCGGCAGGCGCCGCGCCGTAGTCGTACTTGAGGTCGCCCTTCACGCCGCGCGCGAGAATGCCCGAATTGAACGCGCCGCCGAGCAGGAGCGCCACGCCGCGCTGCGCGCAGGCCGGCAGCAGGTCGGCGAGCGGCCCCTGTTCGAGCAGCGTGTAGCGGCCCGCGAGCAGCGCGCAGTCGATGTCGAACTCGGCGAGCGCATCGAGAATCACCGCGCTTTCGTTCACGCCCAGGCCGACCGCCTTCACCGCGCCCGACGCGCGCAACGCGTCGAGCGCGCGAAAGCCGCCGCCCGTCGTCAGCTGCGCCCAGTAGTGCGCGTGCCGGTCGCGATGCGTGAGACGGCCGATATCGTGCACGAGCAGGATGTCGATCCCGGGCATGCCGAGCCGCTGCTGGCTGTCCTCGAACGCGCGCAGGATGCCGTCATGGCTGTAGTCGTACACCGCCTCGAACGGCAGCGGCTGCCGCCAGCCCTCGCTGCCGTCGTAGGGCGTCGTGCGCGGCACGTAGCGACGCCCCGCCTTGGTCGACAGCACGTAGTCGGCGCGCGGATACGCGCGCAGCGCGGCGCCGAGCCGATGCTCGGCGCGCGTGTGGCCGTAGTGCGGCGCGGTATCGAAATAGCGGATGCCGGCCTGCCAGGCGGCGTCGACGGTGGCCTGCGCGTCGGCGTCCGACAGGTCGCGGTACAGGCCGCCGAGCGGCGCGGTGCCGAGGCCGAGCGCCGTCAGCGTCAGGCCGCACGCGCCCACCGGGCGGCGCGGGCCGAGCGCGGCCGAGGCGCGCGGCGACGGCCGCGCATCCGCCGCCGTCATGCGCGCGGCCCCCGCGAGACGCCGGCCGGCAGGCAGGCCGGGCCGATCGGTTCGAATGCCTTGTACGTCAAGATGAACTCCTGATGACCGAGCGCTTCCGATTTCGATGCGCCGCCGCTCGCGACCGCGAGCGTCTTCGCGAACACCTCGCGGCCGACTTCGTCGAGCGTCGCGCGCCCGTCGAGGATGCGGCCCGCGTCGATATCCATGTCGCCCGCGAGCTTGCGGAAGGTGGCGGGATTCGCACACACCTTGATCACCGGCGCGAGCGCCGAACCCACCACCGAGCCGCGCCCCGTCGTGAACAGGATCACGTGCGCGCCGCACGCGATCAGTTCGGCGATCTCGGCATTGTCGCTGATATTCGGAAAGCCGAAGCGCGGTTCGCCGTCCGGCACGACGTCGAGCAGATACAGCCCCGAGGTCGGCGGCAGGTCGCCGGGTTTCACGAGGCCGACGATCGGCGACGCGCCGCTCTTCGCATACGCGCCGAGCGACTTCTCCTCCTGGGTCGTGAGGCCGCCGTCGGCGTTGCCGACCGCGAAGCTGCCGTGGCCGAGGGCGGCGTAATAGCGCTCGGCCTTGCGCACCGCCCCGACGATCTCGCGCCCCAGCTCGGGACGCGCGGCGCGCTGCGCCATGTGCGGCTCGCAGCCGACCAGCTCGCCCGTCTCCTCGAACAGGCAGGTCGCGCCCTGCGCGATCAGCAGATCGAACGCGCGGCCGACGGCCGGGTTCGCGGTGATCCCGCTCGTGCCGTCCGAGCCGCCGCAGATGGTGCCGACCACCAGTTCGTCGAGCGTCATCGGCGCCTTGCGCTGCGCGGCGAGCCGCGCGCGCGCATCGCGCACCCAGGCGACGCCCGCGTCGATCGTGCCCAGCGTGCCGCCCGCCTCCTGGATCGTCAGCACCGCGGTCGGCCGGCCGCTCGCGCGCACCGCGTCGACCAGATAGTGCTTGTTCATGCTCTCGCAGCCGAGCGACACGAACAGCACCGCGCCGACGTTCGGATGGGTCGCGAGCCGCGCGAGCATCTTCTCCGCATAGGCGTTCGGATAGCAGCCCGGAAAACCGATCAGGTGCACGGGCGGCGCGGCGCATTCGGGCGTCTCCGTCGCGCGCGGCGGCGCGCGGAAGCTCGCGACGATCTCCCGCGCGACGTGATGCGCGCACTCGACCAGATAGGCCACCGCGACGATATTGCGGATGCCCTTGCGCCCGTCGCTGCGCGGATAGCCGGCCAGGATCGCGGCGGCGACGCCGGGCCGGGCGTCGATGGATGCTGCCATGGTCATGATGCGTCCTCCTTCGGGCGCGCGGCCGCGCGTCACCGTTCGACGAAGGCCTGGCCCGCGTCGTGCGTATAGGTCGGCAGGTAGTCGCTGACGAGATTGTGGGTATGCAGATGCTCGCCGCGCGCGACCGCCCGGACCACGTGGCCGATCGGCGCGCCGTAGCGCCGCACCTTGTCGCCGTCCGCGAGCGCGCGGCGCGCGACCTTGTGGCCCAGCTCGACCGTCTGCGCGAGCGCCACCGGCTCGCCGTCGATCAGCACGCGCGTGCCGGCGTCGAGCCGGGTCGCCGCGATCAGGCAGTTGTCGTCGGGCGACAACAGCAGGAGGCGCGGATCGGTCGGCGGCGCGCTCATGCCGGCGCATCCGCGCCCGCGATGCGGGCGACCATCAGCGCGCCGAGGATGATCGCGCCGTAGATGGCCTGGATCCAGAACGACGGCACCTGCGCGAGCGTCAGCAGGTTCTGCACGACGCCGAGCAGCAGCACGCCCGTGAGCGCGCCGAGCAGGCTGCCCTTGCCGCCGTCGAGCGAGATGCCGCCGATCACCGCTGCCGCGAACACCGTGAAGATCATGCCGCTGCCCTGGTTCGCGTTGATCGCGCCGACATAGCCGGTCACGACCAGCCCACCGAGCGCCGCGAGCGCCCCGCCCAGCACGAACACCGCCCAGGTGATGCGTTCGACGCGGATCCCCGCCGCCCGCGCGGCCTCCGGGTTGCCGCCGATCGCATACAGCGCGCGGCCGAGCCGGTGATAGCGCAGCATGAACGCGGCCGCGCCGAACGCCGCCGCCGCGAGCCACACCGACAGCGGCAGCCCGAGCAGCAACAGGGTCGCGAGCGCGAGGAACGCGGGCGGCAGGTCGAACAGCGTGCCGCCGCGCGTCGCGCCGACCAGCACGCCGCGCAGCACGATCAGCATCGCGAGCGTGACGATGAACGCGTTCAGGCGCATCCGCACCACCAGGAAGCCGTTCACCCAGCCGATCGCGGCCCCCGCCGCGACGGTCGCCGCGAGGCACGCCGCGACCGGCCATTCGAAGCCGAAGCCGGCCGACGCGGCGGGCATCGCGAGCATCGCGCCGAGCGCCGGCGCGACGCCGACCGTCGATTCGAGCGACAGGTCGAACTTGCCCGTCAGCACGATCAGCGCCTCGGCGAGCACGACCAGCGCGAGCGCCGCCGAGGCGCCCAGCACGCTCGTCAGGTTCGCGCGGGTCAGGAAGCTCGGGCTCACGAGCGCGCCGATCGTGATCAGCAGCACGAGCGCCGGCACCAGCGCGAGGTCGCGCAGGCGCACGGGCACGAAGTGCCGGCGCGGCGCCCCGCGCGCGCCGACGGTCGGATTCCCCGCGGCAAGCGCGGGACGCATCAGTTCAGGCTTCATGGCGTTCGACTCCTTCAATGCCTGCAATCAGATCCGCGTCCTGCCAGCCGGCCGCGTGTTCCGCGACGACGCGGCCGCGAAACATCACGAGCACCCGGTCGCACGCGCGCAGGTCGTCCAGCTCGCCCGACGCGACCAGCACCGCCGCGCCGGCCGCGCGCACCTGCTCGACCACGGCGAGCAGCGCGGCCTTCGACTTGACGTCGACGCCGGCGGTCGGATCGATCAGCACCAGCACGCGCGGCGCGTTCGCGAGCGCGCGCGCCATCACGACCTTCTGCTGGTTGCCGCCCGACAGCCCGGCGACAGGCTGATGCGGCCCCTGCGCGGCGATGCCGAGCGCCTCGATCATGCGCACGCCGAACGCGCGCTGACGCGCGGGCGACACGAAGCCCAGCGGGCCGAATCGATCGGCGATGGTCAGCGAGGCGTTCTCGGCAATCGACTGGCCGGGCACCAGCCCTTCGCGATGCCGATCCTTCGGCACGCAGCCGACGCCGAGCGCGAGCGCCGCCGGCACGTCGCCCGGCGGCAGCGCGCTCGCGTCGACGCGGATCGCGCCCAGGCGCGGCGCGCGCAGGCCCGCGACCGCCTCGGCGACACCCGTGCGGCCGCTGCTCGTCGCGCCCGCCAGCCCGACGACCTCGCCGCGCCGCACCTCGAACGACACCTCGCGATAATCGTCGCCGGCGATCCGCTCGACCCGCAGCGCGACCGGCGCGTCGGCCGCGCACGGCGCGCGGCGCGCCGCATCGACCGAGGCGACGCCGCCGCGCTCGCCCGTCATCGCGTCGATCAGCGCGTCGCGCGGCAGCGCCGCCACCGGCGCGCTGACGATGTGCCGCGCGTCGCGCAGGACGGTCACCGCCTGGCAGATCTCATACACCTCCTGCAGGTGATGCGAGATGAACAGGAAGGTCACGCCGTCGCGCTGCAACGCGCGGATCCGCGCGAACAGCCGCTTGATCTCGTCGCCGTCGAGCTGCGCGGTCGGCTCGTCGAGGATGATGAAGCGCGCGCCGTACGACAGCGCGCGCGCGATCTCGACCAGCTGGCGCGCCTCGACGCCCAGGTCGCCCGCGCGCGCGTCCTCGCCGACCTCGATGCGCCAGTGGTCGAGCAGCGCGCGCGCGTCGCGGCGCAGGCCGCGCCAGTCGATCGCGCCGCGCCGCAGCGGCTGCCGGTTGATGAACAGGTTTTCCGCGACGCTCAGCTCGCGCACGATCGTCGAATGCTGGTAGACGCACGCAACGCGCGCGCGCCACGCGTCGCGATCCGCGAGCGGCGGCGCGGCCGCGCCGTGAAACCGCACCTCGCCCGCGTCGGGCGCGCGCAGGCCGGTGAGGATCGACACCAGCGTCGACTTGCCCGCGCCGTTGCGGCCGACGAGCGCGTGCGATTCGCCGGGCCGCACGCACAGCTCGACCTCCGCGAGCGCGAGATGCGGGCCGAAGCGCTTGGTGACGCCGCGCGCCTCGACGACGGGCGCGCCCGCCGCGCCGGACGATGACGCGTTCATTTGAGCGTATTGCCCCACAGCTGCCGGTCGTCGACGTTCGCTTTCGTCACGAGCGGCGCGGGCAGCTGATCCTCGAGCACGCCCGGCCCGCGCTCGACGATCGTGCTGCCGTGATCGGTCGGCCCCGGCCGGAACGTCTGCCCGGCCAGCGCCGCCTTCAGGTAGTACAGCCCGTACTTCGCGTACAGGTCCGCCGGCTGCGACACGGTCGCGTCGATGTCGCCGCGCCGGATCGCCTCGAACTCCTGAGGAATGCCGTCGTTGCTGACGATCACCACGTGGCGCGGGTCGCCGGCCGGGAACAGCAGCTGCTTGCGGCGCAGGGTCTGCAGCGTCGGCGCGAGATAGACCCCGCCTGCCTGCATGTAGATCGCCTTCACGTCGGGATTCGCGGCCAGCAGGCTGTCGAGCGCGGCCGCGGCGGCATCGCCCTTCCAGGCGGCGGGGATCTCCAGCAGCGCGAGCTGCGGGAAGCCCTTCAGGCAAGCGCGGAACGCCTCCGAGCGATCGCGCCCGTTGACCGACGCGAGATCGCCCATGATCTGCACGACCTTGCCGCGCGGCACGTGCGCGCCGATGTAGCGGCACGCCTTCTCGCCGTACGCGTGGTTGTCGGCGCGCACCACCATCGCGACCCGGCCCTGGGTCGGCGCGACGTCCACCGCGACCACCGGCACCTTGCGCGCGGCGGCCGCATCGAGCGCCCGGCCGATCGCCGCCGAATCGAGCGGCCCGACCACGATGCCGCCCGCGCCGAGGTTCAGCAGCGTGTTGACGTCGGTGATCTGCTGCGCCGGATCGCCGTTCGAGTTGACGGGCGCGAGCAGGTCGAGCCCCAGCGCCTTCGCGTAGCGCGGCAGATAGGCGTGGTAAGACTGCCAGAACGGCGAGGTCAGCAAGGGCAGGTCGACGCCCACCTTGCCGGCGTCGGCGCGGACGGGCGGCCCCGCGAGCGCGCAGGCGAGCGCGACGCAGGCCGCCCAGAAACGGGGACGATTGATCGGAGTCATGCCTGTCTCCTATATGCGTTTAGTAATCTTGAGTGAAACGCCTAACCGCTACGCAATGGCCCCGGTATTGTTATGTGGATCGCATGCAATTCATTCACGGGTGAACATATTATTCATAGAAGGATTTTTTGAAGTCAAGCAAGGTGCGGCGCACCATCACTCCGGACTTTCCCTAGCCCTGACCCACGCCCATGAAGACCACGAAAGCACAGCCCCCCGGCCCCGACGACCAGGACGAACAAGACAGCGACGAAGTCGAGCGCTACCGCGCGCCCGCGCTCGACAAGGGCCTCGACATCCTGGAATTGCTGGCCGAGCAGAAGGAAGGCCTGACCCGCACCGAGATCACCAAGGAACTCGGCCGCAACGCGAGCGAGATCTACCGGATGCTCGAACGGCTCGTCGTGCGCCAGTACGTGATGCGCTCGCCGGGCGGCGACCGCTATACGCTGAGCCTCAAGCTGTTCGCGCTCGCGCATCGCCACCCGCCGATGAGCCGGCTGATCGCCGAGGCGCTGCCGCCGATGCAGCGCTTCGTGGACGCCGCCGAGCAGTCGTGCCACCTGTCCGTCTACGATCGCGGCAACCTGCTCGTGATCGCGCAGGTGGACGGCCCCGGCACCTGGGGGATCTCGGTCCGGCTCGGCTCGCGGGTGGGGCTCGTCGACACCGCGTCCGGCGAGGTGATGCTCGCGTTCCAGACCACCGACCAGCGCACCCACATGCTGGCCGAGCACACCCGCGTCAAGGGCGAGACGACGCTCGACGCCGATGCGCTCGCGCGCCGCTGCGAGGCGATCCGCGCGCGCGGCCACCTGCAGCAGGAGAGCCGCCAGACCTTCGGCGTCACCGATCTCACCTACCCGATCCTCGGGCCGTCCGGCCATGCGATCGCCGCGCTGACCTGCCCGTACCTGCGGCGCATCGACGCCTACGTCGCGCCGTCGCTCGACGCGGTCGCGGCGAGCCTGCGCGACACCGCGCGCGGTTTATCCATGTCGAGGAACGCCTTCATCTGACGGAATGTGAAATGATCCGGGGTTTGCGTTCACGCGCAACGCGCGCCGCATCCGGATGGTGCGCGCCACCTGGAGAGAGATCGATGCCGTCACCTCAGCCCGACCTTGTCTCGACCGCCAGCGCGCGGTCGATCGCCGCCTCCGTCAACGCCGGCCGCAGCCGCGCCGCCGACCATGCGGAAGCGGCGCTCGACCGCCTCGCGCGCATCGCGCCGCTCAACGCGATGACGCACGTCGACGCGGCGCTGGCGCGGCAGACGGCCGCGCGCGTCGACGCGGCGCGCGCCGAGGGCCGCACGCTGCCGCTCGCCGGCGTGCCGTTCGTGATCAAGGACAACCTCTATACGCCGGACCAGCCGACCACGGGCGCGAGCCCCGCGCTCGAAGGCTTCGCCGCGCCGCGCCACGCGACCACCGTGCGGCAGCTGCTCGACGCGGGCGCGGTGCCCCTGGGCAAGGCGAACATGCACGAACTGGCGTTCGGCATCACGAGCGCGAACGCGCATTACGGCGCGGTGGGCAACCCGCACGATCCGGCGCGCGTCGCCGGCGGGTCGAGCGGCGGCACCGCGGCCGCCGTCGCGGCCGGCATCCCGTTCGGGCTCGGCACCGACACGGGCGGCTCGGTGCGCATCCCGGCCGCGTTCTGCGGCGTCTACGGGCTGCGGCCGACGCTGCACCGCTACTCGACCGACGGCGTGCTCGCGCTCTCGCACACGCGCGACACCGTCGGCCCGATCGGCCAGGATCTCGACGACCTGCTGCTGCTCGACAGCGTGCTCGCCGGCGATGCGTCGGAGCCCGCCGCGCCGCCGCTCGCGGGGCTGACGATCGGCGTGCCCGGCACGCCCTACGCCGACGGCTTCGATCCGTTCGTCGCCGCGGCGGTCGAAGACGCGCACGCGCGGCTCGCGAAGGCGGGCGCGCGCCTCGTGCCGATCGACGCGCGCGCGCTGCACGACGCGGACGAGGCGTGCGGCTTCGCGATCGTGGCGTTCGAGACCCACGCGTACTGGCGGCGCTTCAGCGCGGACCGGCTCGGGCTGCCGTTCGCGGAATTCGTCGCGCGGCTCGCGAGCCACGACGTGCGCAACCTGTTCCAGGGGCTGCTCGAAGCGCCGCCGTCGAGCCGGGCCTACGCGGCCGCGCTCGACACGCGCACCACGATGATCCACTGGTACGACCAGGCATTTCGTCATAGCGGCGTCGATTGCCTGCTGATGCCGACGGTGTCCTGCATCGCGCCGCTCATGAGCGCGAGCCGGCACGACCTCGCGCCGGAGCAGGCGGGCGCGCTGTTCTCCCGCGTGCTGCGGCAGACCAGCCCGGCGACGCTCGCGGGCGTGCCGTCGGTGTCGCTGCCGGCGGGGCGCGTCGCGCAGGCGCCCGCGCCCGTCGGCTTGATGCTCGAAGGGCCGGCGGGCAGCGACCGACGCCTGCTCGCGATCGCGCGCGCGCTCGACCGGCTGTTGCGCGACGCGGGTTGAGGCGGCGGTCGGCGGGTTCATGTTCGAAGGGACGGCAGGCAGCGGCTGGTGCCTGCTTGCCATCGCCTGCGCTCAACCGGCTGTTGCTCAACGCGGATTGAGGCGGCGGCCGTGAATCGCGCAACCGGCGACCCTCGGCGGCAAGCCGCGGGACCGCCTGCCGCGCGGGTTCATGCTCATGCTCGATCGCGGCCGGGACGCGAGCGCGCGACCAACGGCCACGCGCTCGCCGCGCTCGACAAAGCCGCACGCCTGCCGCAAGGTCTCCTGCCGCCCCTCCCTCCGGCCCGAACGTCGCGCCCGCCGCGTTACGCTAAAATGGCGGCCCTTTTCAATACTTCGCCCGCTCGCCCGGCGGCGGGCGCGTCTCACGGATCTCATGGCCAAACTTCTGACCGATCTCGAATTCCAGCGTTTCTCCGAACTTCAGCAGAAGCAGGCAAGCTTCACGATCACGGCCGAGGAGGCCGACGAACTGCGCGAGATCGTCGCACACGCGCAGAAGAAGCGCGACGATCGCGCCGCCGCGATGCAGGCGATCGAACAGCACATCGAGCAGTTCGCGATCACGCCGGACGAACTGTTCTCGCCGGAACAGATCGGCGAAGCCGCGCGCACCTACGGCCTCATCACCGCGAGCAAGAAGGAACGCGCGCTGCCGCCGACGCTGACCTTCAACGGCAAGCCGTATCAATGGACCAAGACGCTGCCCGACGAAGTGCGCGGGCCGCTGTTCGACGCCTTCAAGGCCGGCGAATCGGTGAAGCGCTTCATCGCGATGCCGAAGGACGGCGCGCGCTGCGCGCTGACGATCGCGCGACTCGAGCGCGAAACGGGCGCGATCTACGCGGACACGCTGCTCGACGAACTGGCGATCTCGCGCGACCAGGTCGACGAAGCGTCGACCAAGCTCGCCGCCTGAGTTCCGCCGCGCGACGGCCCGCGCCGTCGCGCGGGGGCATGCGCGACGACGACTACGGCCGCCGCCGCGCGTGACGCATGCCCGAGGCGCGCGCGAAAGCGACCCACCGCGCCGACACGCTGCGGTGAGCCGCGCATCAGCGCCGGCCGCACCTCCCGCAAAGCCTCACCTCGGCTCCCGAAAACCCTCACCTCGACGCGCACGCCATCCGTCACGGCTGCAGCTTCATCCGCACGCCGACCACCGACGGCTCCTCCGTCGGCGCCACCGTAAACCCGCAGGCCTTCGCGAGCGCGATCATCGGCGTGTTCTCGCGCAGCACTTCGCCGATCATCCACGCGGTGCCGCGCGAGCGCGCATGGTCGATGATCTGCGTCATCAACAGGCGGCCCAGGCCCTGCCCCTTCTGATCGGGGCGCACGGCGATCGCGAACTCGGTCGTTTCGTTGTCCGGATCGGTCACGGCCCGCACCACGGCGAGCGTATGCGCGCGGCCCGCCTCGTCGTCCGCGGTCGCGATCAAGGCCATCTCGCGGTCATAGTCGATCTGCGTCATGCGCGCCACCTGCGAATGATCGAAGCTGCGCACCGCGCCGAAGAAACGCATGCGCAGATCGTCCGGCGTCATCGACGCGAGCAGTTCGTTGTGCGCCTCCTCGTCCTCCGGGCGGATCGGCCGCAGCGTGATCGCGCGGCCGCGCCAGTCGAGCTTCTGCTCCAGCTGGCGCGGATACGGCATGATCGCGAGCCGGCTGCGCCCGGCCGCGAAGCGCACGCGCGGCGCGACCGTCACCACGCGTCCGGGCAACACCCGCAGCGTGACCGACAGCGCCACCAGCTCGCGCACGTCGCACACGGCCTGCGACAGCTCGGTGAACGCCGCGAGCAGCGGCTCGGGCGCCTCGCGGCGCGCATAGGGCGAGCGCTGCACGACGGCGCGCGCCAGCACCGTGTTGAACGGCGGCAGCCCATAAACCACGAACGGTGCGGAATAACCGTCGGCGGGCGGCACCGTATAGCGGAACACCGGGCCGAAGTTCGCGTCGTCGTACAGCTCGACCGCGATGTCGACGATCGCCTCGTCCGCGCGGTCGTTCGCCGCCTCGCCCGCGACCAGCCCGAAATGCGCGAGCCAGCGCGCCGCCGCCGCGCCGTCCAGCGCCGCGCGGCCGCCGTCGAGCGCCGCGCGCGCCGCCTCGCGCGCGGCCGATACCGAGGCGGCCGGCTGCAGCGGCGTGCCCTCGGGCGTCTGCATCAGCAGCTCGCGCCCGAGCCGATAGTCGACGAGCCGCGCATAGGCGCGCGCGAGCCGCTGCGGCGTGGTGTGCACCGGGATGCCGTGCGCGTGCAGCGCATCGCGCGTCGCCGCGTCCACCCCGCCGAAGAAGCACGCGAGGATCCCGCGATGCGCGAACGGACGCGCCTCGATCAGCACCTGCGCGACCGCGTCGACGGGCGCGCTGTGCGACGTCGCGTGCACGACGAACACGGTGCCCGTCTGCGGATGCGGCGCGAGCGCCTGCAGCACCGCGCCGAAATACTCGGGCCGCGCATCGTCGCCGAGCAGCAGCGGATTGCCCGCCGCGATGCCCTGCGGCAACAGGCCGGCCACCGCATTGACGGCCGTCTGCGGCCACTGCGCGAGCGCGGCGCCCGCGTCGTCGAACGCGTCGACCGCCAGCTTCGCGACGCCCGCGTCGCTCGTCAGCAGGGTTGCCGCGCCGCTCGTCGCGACGCGGCCGACGCCCAGCGTCTCGATCTCGTCGAGCAGATCGTCGAGCGCATCGACGCGCACCATCCCCGCGCGCTGGAACGCGGCCGTATACAGCGCGTCGCCGGGATCGGCGCGCCCGGTGCGCAACGCGAGCACCGGCTTGTTGCGCGCCGCCGCGCGCGCGGCCGACATGAACTTGCGCGCCGATTTGACGGTGTCGAGTTCGAGCAGGATCGCGCGCGTGCCGGGATCGCTCGCGAGATAGTCGAGCACGTCGGCGGCGTCGACGTCGGCTTCATCGCCGAGCGCGACCGCATGCGAGAAGCCCAGGCCGCGCGCGCGCGCCCAGCCGAGCACCGCGTTGGTCAGCGCGTTCGACTGCGACACCCACGCGACGCCGCCGGCCTTCACCGTGCAGGCGGGCGCGCCGAAATGCGCGTTCAGCACGGGCGACACCACGCCGACGCTGCCCGGCCCGACGATCCGCAGCACATGCGGCTTGGCGGCCGCGAGCGCGCGTTCGAGCGCGGCTTGGCCGGCGCTCGACTTCGCTTCGCCGACGATGATCGCGACGCGCGCGCCGAGCGCGCCGAGCTTGCGCACGATGCCGGGCCAGGTCGCGGGCGGCGTGCAGATGAGCGCGACCGAAGGCGCGTGCGGCAGCTGGTCGACCTGCGGATAGACGCGCTCGCCGTCCAGCTTGCCGTACTTCGGATTGACGGGCCACACCGGCCCGCCGAAACCGCCGTCGCGCACGCGCGCCCATACCATCGCGCCGATACTGCCGACGCGCGACGACGCGCCCACGACGGCGACGGATTTCGGCTGAAACAACGCATCGAGATTGCGGACGGTCACGACCACTCCAGCGGATGGGAAAGGGAGAACACGGATGGCATGCGCGGCGGCGAACGCGCGGGCGGACGCGGCCGGATACCCGCCCCCAAAGCATAGGCGAAGCGCGTGACGCTGCCTATCCGTGGCCCGCACGGCGGTCGGGCCAGGTCAAGATCCATGCGCGCGTCGCGCGAAGGTGAGCGTTTTCGGGATCCAAGGTGAGTGTTTTCGGGGATTCGCGCGACGTCGCCGAAAAAACCCGAAAGTGAGCGTGCAGCGCTTAATCGCCCCACCGTTGCCGGCGCGAATCGGCGCAGGCGGGTTTGCGCACGAAACTGGCGCGCGGCGCGCCTGAAGGCACGCAAATCCCGTCAAATCAGCGCGATATGCGGTGGATTATGTCCGGCCCGCCGGATCATGGATGCCCGGAAAAAGGATTCAGCCGGTGCGACGGCCCGCCCAAAACAAAATGGTGCGACCCGCGGCATTGCCGGTCGCACCGTCGTTCAAGGCGCCAAAGGTGAGTGTTTTCGGGATCAGTCCTTGATCAGGAAACGGTTGCGGTTCTTGCCGAGCCAGGCCGGCGCGCGGCCGCGGCCGCTCCAGGTCTCGCCCGTCTTCGGGTTCAGGTACTTCGGCGGCAGCGGGCGCTTCGGCTTGACCGCCGCGGCACTCCTGAAACCCAGTTCCTCCGGGGTAATGTCGTACTCCGCGATCTTCGCCTTGATGTCTTCAATCGCGTCGGAAATCGCCTTTTCACGCTCCTTGTCGATTTTCTGCTGCAGCTTCTCGAGTTGCGCGGTCAGTTGCCTATAGGTCGCCATAAGAGTGGAACTCCGTCTCGTTATTTATAGAGAAAGTATATAAATTAAAACGTCTTCAACCGTGCATTTTTTCTTTGGCTTTCATACATTGCAAGCCCGGTGTCAATCCGCTTTTTTTGGTTTGCATGCAAAGAGAAGGTTCCTGACTCCATTGTCGACCGATTGTTGGATCGTGTCGAAATCGCCACCACAAATACCCTGTGCGTTTTGAGTGCAGGTTTCCCAAGGCCCGCCCGCCGGACATTGCACGAGCGTCGTCGAGCGGCCGTCCGACGTGAACAGCGGCGCGCTGCCGCCGCAGGCCGAAAGCCCCGACATTAGAGCAATGGAAAAAAACATCCGCAATACGGTAATACTCCGCGAGGATGCCGATACCGGCGAAAGTTTCATGGGCTGACCTGTCAATCTCTTTTCGAACGTCGCGAGTATGCCATGCGGCCAGGCGCGCGCGTCAATTCGGATCGGGATGCGTCCGGTAAGGCAAGGGGCCGCGCGGATCATCGGTAATCCGCAGGTACACGCGCTGCACATCGGGCAGCGTTTCCAGCCCGTGCTGGAATGCGGCGCGGTCGAATGACGCGCCCGCGCACCCTTCCGCATAAATGAAGCGCCGCTGAATCGTCAGCCAGAGGCTCGTGCCGGCAAGCAGCGGAGAGGCGGCGAACCGCGCCTTCGCCGCGGCGGCGATCGGCGCGTCGTAGAGATAGGAATTCGGCTTGCTGCATTCATGCGCGAGCCAGCACGAGGTGCCCTGCTCGACGCGGTAGTGCGCATCGGTTTCCATCTGGCGACGCGTCGTGAACGGCCCGAGCGGCGTCGGGCACGCGGCGAACGACCGCGAGAGCGCGATGAACGGATCGTCGTACCAATTGCGCAGCGCCTCGGGCGCGCCGTCCTGCGCGAACGCCTGCGCCGCGCACCAGGCGCACGCGCACCATGCGATGCCGATCCGTCTCATCCGCGTCTCCCGGAACGGGCGCGGCCGCGCTCAGCGCGCGAGGCCGTGCGCCGCCAGTTTCTTGTAGAAGGTCGCGCGGCCGATGCCGATCCGCTCGGCCGCCTCGGTGACCCGCCCGTCGCACGCGTTCAGCGCCTCGGCGAGGAAGCCGCGCTCCCAGGCCGCGAACGCTTCCGCGTAGGCCGTTGCGTCCGCATCGACCGGCGCGGCCGCGCCCGCCTCCGCGACCGACGCGCGCGCGGGGCCCAGGACAGGCGCGAGTGCGCGCGCATCGATCACCGCATGCTCGGACAGCATCAGCGCGCGTTCGAGCGTGTTGCGCAGCTCGCGCACGTTGCCCGGCCATGCATGCGCGCACAGGGCGCGCAGCGCGTCGTCGGTCAGTTCGCAATGCGCGGCGCGGCCATGCTGCGCGGCCAGCTCCTCGAGCGTCGCGTAGACCAGCGCCTCGATGTCGGACGCGCGCTCGCGCAGCGGTGGCGCATGAATCGTCAGCACGTTGAGGCGGTAGTAGAGATCGGCGCGGAACCGTCCCGCGTCGACGAGCGCCGGCAGGTCCGCCGAGGTCGCCGCGATGATCCGCACGTTGGCCCGCACGATCCGGTTCGAGCCGACCGGCTCGAACTCCTTGTCCTGCAGCACGCGCAACAGCTTGCCCTGGAGCGGCAGCGGCATGTCGCCGATTTCGTCGAGGAACAACGTGCCGCCGTCCGCGAGTTCGAACTTGCCGACCCGCCCCTTGCGGTCCGCGCCGGTATACGCGCCGGGCGCCGCGCCGAAGAATTCGGTTTCGAGCAGCGCGTCGGGAATCGCCGCGACGTTGACCGTCACGAGCGGCTTCAGCGCGCGCGCCGAAGCCGCGTGGATCGCATGCGCGAGCAGTTCCTTGCCGGTGCCGGTCTCGCCGAGCAGCAGCACCGGCGAATCCACCTGCGCCGCGCGCCGTCCCTGCCGCTTGGTTTCGAGGCTCGCGGCGCTCGTGCCGATGAAGCTCGCGAACGTGTACTTCGCGCGGCGCGCCTGCGCGAGCGAGCGCTGCGTCGCGATCAGTTCCTGCTGCACCTGCAGATAGCGGGAGAACAGCGGTGTGAGCGTCTTCAGCTCGTCGAACAGCGCGAAGCCTATCGCGCCGATCGTCACGCCCGCCTCGTCCTTCAGCGGCAGGCGCGTGACGACGAGCGGCTCGCGCCCGGTCTCCATGATGTCGAGCAGGATCGGCCGGCCCGTGAGCACCACCTCGCGCATCAGGCTTTGCGGAATCACCGCCTCGCAGTCGCGCCCGATCGCCTGCCCCGGATCCGCATAGCCGAAGCGCGCCGCATAGCGCTGGTTGATCCACACGACGCGCGCGTCGCGGTCGACGATCAGCGTGCCCGCGCTCGAATGCTCGAAGGTCTTGAACAGCGACTCGGCCGCGCGCCGCAATACGTCGCCGTAATTCGCGGGCCAATCCGCCCAGTCGTTCATCATCTTGTCTTGATCGTCCGCCAGCATCGTCGTCTCCAAACCGGGACGGATTATCTCATTTTTGAGACAGCCCGCCACGGCACGCTGCACAAGGCGGGAGCGCACTTAGCGGCGGCCGGCTTGCGCCGCGTCGTCTCTTCCCGGAGACATTTTCGGTAGAATCATCCGCGCCCTGCCCCGGCGGCGCGCCGCGCGGGCGGGCGGACCCCGCCGGACGGCCGGTGGCACGAAACCTGCACGAGCCGCCGACGGGTCGCGTCCGCCGTTGCCGCGCCCATACAACAACCAGAACCAGGAGACTCTCTTGTCATTCGTGATCGTCCTCGCCGCGCTGGCGTTCCTGATGTTCGCCGCCTATCGCGGCTACAGCGTGATCCTGTTCGCGCCGATCGCCGCGCTCGGCGCGGTGCTGCTGACCGATCCGGCCGCCGTCGCGCCGGTGTTCTCCGGCATCTTCATGGAGAAGATGGTCGGCTTCGTGAAACTATATTTCCCGGTCTTCCTGCTCGGCGCCGTGTTCGGCAAGGTCATCGAGCTGTCGGGTTTCTCCGAGTCGATCGTCGCCGCCGCGATCCGCTACATCGGCCGCTCGCGCGCGAACGCGGTGATCGTCGCGGTGTGCGCGCTGCTCACCTACGGCGGCGTGTCGCTGTTCGTCGTGGTGTTCGCCGTCTATCCGTTCGCGGCCGAACTCTATCGTCAGAGCAACATCCCGAAGCGCCTGATGCCGGGCGCGATCGCGCTGGGGGCGTTCTCGTTCACGATGGATTCGCTGCCGGGCACGCCGCAGATCCAGAACATCATCCCGACCACCTTCTTCAAGACCACCGCCTGGGCCGCGCCGTGGCTCGGCACGATCGGTTCGGTGTTCATCATCATCGTCGGCCTGTCGTATCTCGAATGGCGCCGCCGCGCCGCGATGGCGAAGGGCGAAGGCTACGGCACCGCGCTCGTCAACGAGCCGGAGCGCGTCGAAACCCAATCGCTGCCGAACCCCGCGCTCGCGATCGCGCCGCTCGTGCTGGTCGGCGTCGCGAATTTCGCGCTCACCAAGCTGATCCCAGTGTGGTACGGCGGCGCATCGTATACGGTGCCGCCCGAGGTGCTGCCCGGCGTGCACGCGCCCGTCACCACCTCGATCAAGACCGTGGTCGCGATCTGGTCGGTCGAGGCCGCGCTCCTGCTCGGCATCCTGCTCGTCGTGCTCACCGCGTTCAAGCGCGTCAGCGCGCGTTTCGCGACCGGCACCAAGACGGCCGTCGGCGGCGCGCTGCTCGCCGCGATGAACACCGCGTCCGAGTACGGCTTCGGCGGCGTGATCGCCGCGCTGCCGGGCTTCCTCGTCGTCAGCGACGCCCTCAAGAGCATTCCGAATCCGCTCGTCAACGCCGCGGTGTCGGTCAGTTCGCTCGCCGGCATCACCGGCTCGGCGTCGGGCGGCATGAGCATCGCGCTCGCCGCGATGTCGGACCTGTTCATCAAGGGCGCGCAGGCCGCGCAGATCCCGCTGGACGTGCTGCACCGGGTGGTCGCGATGGCAAGCGGCGGCATGGACACGCTGCCGCACAACGGCGCCGTGATCACCCTGCTCGCGGTGACCGGGCTCACCCACCGCGAGTCGTACCGCGACATCTTCGCGGTCACGCTGATCAAGACGCTCGCGGTGTTCTTCGTGATCGCGGTGTACTACGCGACCGGGCTCGTCTGACGCGCGGCGCGCTCGCGCTTCGCCCGACGGCCGCCGTTCGCGAGAGCGGCGGCCGTTTTTTCGAGCGCGCGAGCGATCACGCGATCACGCGCTGGCGTCACGCCGTGCCGGCCGCCGTCTTCGCGTGCCGCGTGGCCGCGCCGCGCGAATCGATCAGCGCGATCGCCACGGCGGCGGCCGCCGCCGAGATCGCGATCGCGACGAAGTTGAGCCGGACAACCATCGTGCCGCGAACGCGGCGCGGTGCGTATCCGGTCATCTGCGCGGCGACGTTCGGCATCATGCCGCCGATCCCGAGCCCCGCGACGAAACGGCTCGCACCGCACGCGAACGGCTCCGCCGCGAGCCCGGCCAGCGCCGTGAACGCGCTGAACAGCACGAGGCAAATCACGATCGTCACGCACCGCCCGATCCGTTCGGCCAGTCCGCCGAAGCCGATGTTGCCGATCATCATCCCGACCAGCGCCGTGCTCGCCAGCACCCCGGCGGCGGCCAGCTGCAGCGCCATGTCGGCCATCATGGATGGCAGCGCGACGCCCATGATCGCGAGGTCGTAGCCGTCGCATACAATCATCAGCGCGCACCAGATCAGCAGGCGCCGATGGAAACGGTCCAGCGCGGCGTTATCGGCGAGGTGTTGCAGATTCGTGTCGTGCATGACTTCTCCAATCGAGATCGCGGGCGGCACAGGCCGATCGCATGGCGCGCCATGCAGTCCCGCAATCTCGACAGGCGACACGATCGCCGCTTCTCCGCCGTGACGCTTGCGTGACCATGCGGTTCGGCACACCGACGAAGTTATGAAAACGAAAGCGCGCACGCGCGCCACGCACCCGGCATCGGCACGCGCGGCCGCGCTGCACCGCGCGATGCGCGACGCGGCCCCACCGACGCGATGCCCAATCGCAGTGCACGGACACTGTGTCATCGTCACGAAACATCAGAAGGAAAAGGCCCACGGTCGGGGTTCCGCCGCACCCTGCACGAAAATGTCCGTAATCGTCGCCGGTTCGCGTTAAACTGCACAAAGCTGTTTGCACCAGGGACTCTCCCACCTTCACGTTACGGCAAGAACGATACGAGGATAGGTTCGATGCGCACTACCGGCTCAACCGGGGCAATGACCCTGCTCACCGAACACGACCCGACCGACAGCCGCG
The DNA here is from genome assembly GCF_058803765.1 of Burkholderia sp. GW821-FHT14F03. NCBI lineage: Bacteria > Pseudomonadati > Pseudomonadota > Betaproteobacteria > Burkholderiales > Burkholderiaceae > Burkholderia > Burkholderia sp. GW821-FHT14F03. Next base: position 1,357 of record NZ_JBXAPG010000002.1, on the reverse strand, counting down.
AATTGCGCTCGCTGCGTCTCGAAGCGACGAGCGACGGCAAGAGCGTGCTGCTGATCGAAGTCGACGAACGCAAGCCCGGCATTCATCGCGAGGTGCGTTATGAAATCACGCCGGCGGAATTGATCGCCGCGATCCGTTCACACGGCGCCGAGCTGCCGGGCGAAAGCCACGGCGCCGCCACGCTCGCCCGCAGCGCTATCTGACCCCTTCCCCACGGTGAGCGTGCGTTCTTCGCGCACGCTCACCGTCGTCCGTCCGGTTTTCCCCCAATCTCTTCGTGGTCTTGAAAATGGCCGATAATCGGCGCATTCAGTCGGTCTCATCCATTTGATTCGCCATGCTGCACGATCTCATCGCCCGCCACGGGCCGCTCATCGTCTTCGTCAACGTGTTCGCCGCGGCAGTCGGGCTGCCGGTGCCCGCGATGCCCACGCTCGTGCTGTTCGGCGCGATGGCGGCGCTGCATCCGGACATGCTCGGCGCGCAGCTCGTACCGGTGCTGCTGCTCACGGTGGTCGCGGCGCTGCTGGGCGACACGGTCTGGTACGTGGCGGGCCGCCGCTTCGGCGGCCGCACGCTGAAGACGCTGTGCCGGCTCTCGCTGTCGCGCGACACCCGCGTGCGTAAAACCGAGCATTTCTTCGGTCGCTGGGGCGTGCGCGTGCTCGCGGTCGCGCGCTTCATCCCGGGGCTGTCGCTGATCTCGGTGCCGATGGCGGGCGCGCTCGGCACGCGCTATCGCACCTTCGCCGGCTATGACGCGCTGGGCGCGCTGCTGTGGGCGGCCTGCGGGCTGCTCGTGGGCGTGCTGTTCTCGAAACAGATCGACTGGTTGTTCGCCGGCGCGAACCGGCTCGGCCGCGTGGCGCTGGTGGTGGTGGTCGCGCTGCTCGCGCTGTACGCGGCGGTGCGCTGGACGCGCCGGCGCGCGCTGATCCGCCAGCTCGCCAACGCGCGCATCGAGGTGGAGGAACTCGACCAGCTGCTGCAGGGCGACCCCGCGCCCGTGATCTTCGACATGCGCTCGCCCGAACACCGCCGCCTCGATCCGTATGCGATTCCGGGCGCGCAGTTTCCCGACGAGCACGCATTCGAGGCGTTCGTCGCGCGCTATCCGCTCACGCAGAAGTTCGTGATCTACTGCGCGTGCCCGAACGAAGTGACGGCGGCGCTGACGGCACGCCGCCTGAACCGCGCGGGCTTCGACAACGCGCTCGCGCTGCGCGGCGGCCTCGACGCGTGGCGCGACACGGGCCGCGCGCTGACCACGATCGCGCCGCCCGCGGCGGACGCGCCGCAGCTCGCGCCGCGCGCCGCCTGAGCGGCGCGGCCGCGACGCGCGCCGGGCCCAGGGGGG